>SKJD01000030.1 GCA_007116095.1 Candidatus Hydrogenedentota bacterium | reverse complement strand
ATGGCGCGCCCCCGCCCCTCGAAGCTGTGCCAGGCGGCGTCATTCTCCGCCAGATCGGCCAGGATAGCCTGCAAAGTGGGGTCCTCCGGCGGGACAAAGCTGCGTTCCAGCTCCTTTCCCAAGCCGCCGCCACAGGCGCTGAGGCCTACCACGATGCCAAGGAGTAGCCCCACAAGCCCCAGACGGCGACCATGCAGCCTTGGTGGTAGTATTGGTCGGAAAATATGGGATAGCCGCTTCATGGGAAATATACAGTCTCCGGTGGCTTGTTTGCGAAGTGAACCCAACCATGCGTGCAAGGGGAGGGACGGCGCAGCAAGTACGGCTATTCCCAGACCGATCGGCGGGAAAGTTGAAAAAATCACCGCTATATGCTACACTGCGCGGATATGTGCTCTGAATTATAGCATTTCCCGTTTACTTTTCCCAACAACAACTTATATTTGGAGGCAATATGGCCAGAGTATGTGCATATAGTGGAAAGCGCCCGCAGGTTGGCAATACCGTCAACCGACGTGGTAAGCCCAAGAAAACAGGCGGTATCGGTCTCAACGTCACCGGCATTTCCAAGCGCCGCTGGAAGCCGAACCTGCAAACCATCCGAATCATTGACGAAAATGGCGCCGTGCGTAAGATCAAGGTCTGCGCCCGCTACATCAAAGCCGGCAAGTTCACCAAGGCCCCCCGCGGCGCCAAGAAAGCCGTCAAGGGTCTGTAAAGCACCCCATTCTCCACAATGTGGAGGTGATGCGCAGCGCGTCAATCTTACTGTACTGAGCAGAACGCAAACTGTAATAAACCCCCGGAACGTATTCAACGTCCGGGGGTTTATTTGTTATCGCGTCTGAAATATTTCCGGCGCCTGGCTATGTCGCATCCCGGACCGACGCCGCATCCTGCGGTGGATCCAGTGGTTGTAACGGCTCCAGAGGCTGCAAGGTTTCGGAACTCAAGTCCGAAGTTGGCCGCAAGTTCGGCACAATTGGCGCCGAACTGTTGTCAAACTCAACCTTCAGCCCCGCCTCCATCACCAACTCAGCCACTTCCGTCGCAATTTCCTGCGGCGCCCGGGGATGCCGGCGAATCACCACCCGCACCGTCGAAGGCACATCGTGCAGGGTTTCCGCCAACTCTTCCAGGTGCAATACTTCACCATCGGAATACAAGGTGCCGGCCTGGCCGATAGAGATTGAAAGCTCGTTTTGCCCCTGGGAGATGCGCTCGGCGATACGGCCCATCAAGGACTTGCGGTCCCGGCGTATCTGCGAACTCATCCGCTCCTCCGTCTTGGCCAGGGATTCGGTCTCGGGATGGGTGTATTCATCCACGATGGTCGTGGTAATGAAGATGAGCAGGGAGCTTTCCGAGCTCTGCTTGTTCGGGTAGCGAAAAAGACGCCCAAAGCCCGGGATATCGCCCAAAAGCGGCGTGCGGGTTTCCCGTTCCGAGGCGCGATCCCGGCGCAAACCACCAAGCACCACGGTGTCGCCCGACGCTACCCGAAGCTGGGATTGCACCTGCCGGACGGTCTTTTCCGGAATCGTAGAGCGCAGGTCGTTGGCCACGATCTCCTTGTCCGTGAAAGTGCTGTCTTCCGCGACGATATCCAGCAGGATATTGTCGTCATCGGTAATGCGCGGGTACACCGACAGGATCGTACCGACATCAATGAAATCCACGCGATTGCTGCTGCGAGAGGACGCCGCAGTCACCCCGGAATCGTAGAAGGTGGTGCCGGCAATATAGGGTACCCGGGTCGCATTTTCAAACGAAGCTTCCTCGCCATCCTGCACGGTCACCCGTGGGGAGGCCAGAATCGTCGCCTGGTTCTGCCGGTCCAGGTAGTCCAGGGTCACGGCCAGATTATTGCCAGCCACACGCTGCACCACGCTCTCGCCGTCAATGTTCCGGACTATCGGGCGGGTCACGCCGCCGGCGCCGTCCAATTGCGGCGCGCCATAGAGCGGGATGTTGTAGGGAAGCTGCCCGAAACTGACCGGATCGCTGCTGTCCGCGCTGAAGCCGGAGCCGCCGGTCATGCGGAAGGGACTATCGCCGCTCTGGTCCCAGTAGGTCCAGTTGACATTAAATTGCCGCTCTACCTCGCTGCTGACCTCGACGATGTAGGCCTCGATCAACACCTGCTTGCGTTTGATGTCCCAAGTCCCAATGAGCTCATCAATCCGGTCCAAGCGCTCCGGCAGGCCGGTCACGGTAACCTGGTGTGCCAGGTCATTGATGACGATCTCACCCATTTCCAATGGGATGAGAATCTCGATCTGCATGGCGATAAAGTCCAGATCGGCGTAGTTGATCACCCAGGTGCGCGTTTCCAGTTCGCGGTCCAGCGACTCGATGATCTCTTCCATCCGGTCCATGCGTGAGGGGAGATCTGAAATCAACAAGGTGTTGTAGCGCGGGTCGACCTGGATCCGGCCCCGCTCGGTGAGCATGTCCTCCAGGCTCTCGACCATGTCTTCCACATTCAGATTCTCGATGGTATAGAGCCGCGACTCCACGGAGACATCCAGCCAATCAACCGCCGCGGCCATCTGCTCCAGCTTGGTGGGGGAATCCCAGACAATAAGCTGTCCGGTGCGGGCGTCGGTGAGCAGGCTGCCGTTGTCCGAGAGCAGGGCGTCAACCACGCTCTCCACGTCGGCCAGGTCGGCATAGCGGATCATAAACTCCCGGCGATTCATCGGCACATCCAGCTCGCCCACGGTCTGCTCCATGAGCTCCAGGTTGTCCGTCATGTCCCAGACATAAATCCGGCGCGTGCGCGGGTCCGTAATCATCCGGCCCGTACTGGAGAGCAGGGAGTTGAGCACAGAATCGATATACTCAACATCGGCGTCCTGTACCTGGAACACGATATGCTCCTGCTTGCCGAACTGCTTCTCCAGGAAGTCCTGTTTCGTAGTCACCCGCAAAAAGCGGTCTTCCTCGTTAAATTCAAAATAGATGTCGTTGTGCTTGAGGATTTCCATCGCTACCCGCGGGGTTGTGTCAACAATAGAAAAGAACGGCAATTGCACATTGTTGACCGCTTCGGACTGGATAATATTCCAGTCGGTGGCCAGGTTGATCGCCTGTAAAAACTCTTGCAACTGCATGGGGCCTTCCAGGGTAATGTTATCACCTTCATCTGGGACAGGCCCATATTCCAGATCCCGCTGAAAAGTGGGTTCAAAAGGACCCTGGCCCGTCGAGGTCACATTGGGAATCGCCCCCACAGTCATCTCGGTGCCACCGCCCCCGGCGCCGCCGGTAATTACCCGGGCGCCGCCCATACCGCCGGTAGCCGTCCCACGACGCGGACGTACGGTCGACATTTGCTGCTGCCCTTGCGTACCGCCCCGCTGCACACCGGTAGTTCCGGTCCCCAAGCCGCCGGTACCACCCATCTGTTGTTGTTGCTGCTGCTGGCCCGTCCCGGTTTGGGTTTGTCCCTGCTGCGTCGCCCCCACCTGATTCTGGGTGGCCGTCGGACGCGGGCTGGTCGGCGTCTGTCCCTGGGCCACGACCGGCCAGGTTATTCCAACCACAATGAGCAGTAGCACCAACGTCCTAATCGGTCTGAAAATCACTTTCTTCATATCCATTACCCCAACAGCATCCTTCCGCATCGCATAAAAAAAACATGAAAGCCACATTACGTGTTTGCAGACACATGGCCTGGAAATACAAACCCCTGGACGCAAAAATCCCCCCGCACAGACAAGCAAGCCGCGTTGCCTGAATCACATCCATCCTGATTCGTCGCCGACTACCTACTGTCGGGGCAAGGTGATGGACAGGGTCTCTTCCCCCTGGCTCCAGTAGAGGGTAAAGCGCACCGATTCCCGGGTGAAAGACTCAAACTTACATCCATTCAAGGTCTCGCCTACTTCCACGAAGACCCCATTGGGATGCTGGCGCGTGATGAAACGCACATTTTGGCCCACCGTCTGTCGGGTAGGCCTGATATCTTTTAACAACTCCGCCAGGTCCGGGCGTTCTGGCGCGGGCGGTGGCGGCGGTGGTGGTGGTGGGGGCGGCGGCACCAGGGCATCCCACAGCTTCGGGTTCGACGTAACCTCCTGTGACCATTCCCACGTCGGCCATTCGCGGCTGGCTTCTTCCTGCACCACCAGCGGCACTTCCTCGAGCGCCTCGTCCAGCCAGGCCCGCTTCTCCGACAGGGGATCGGCGACAACATTGCGCACCACCAGTCCCAAAAAGAGCAAAACGACCACGCCACCCAAAAGCGCCAGACGTTTTTCAAGATCGTTGCGTAAAATCCGGTTGAGCATCAATTTATTCCACATGGTTTTACTCCCGGGTCTCTTCAATTTGCAATCGGTGAATGGCCACCTCGGTATCGGCGCCGGCCAGGTGCATTACGGGGATACGCACCTCTCCCGCCGCTTCGGCCTCGTAGGGCGCCGTAAACGTCAACTCATAGGTATAGCGCATGCCGTCATTCTGAAGCTGCACCGGATTGCCCGCCGGGCGTCCCGTTTCTCCCCAGGCTGCTGCCAGGGACACATTGCCCGCACTCAGGGCATCCAGGAGAATACGGTAGGAACGTCCGCCCTCAAGGGGGTACGTGGTATACAAGGCGCCGGAATCGGAGCCGTTGGTGGAAGCGAGTAAGACCTGCTCACCGTCGCTGCCGCCCGTAAGCTCACAACCGTCACATTGCCAGTCCTCGGGATTCAACCCGTCTTCCCAACGCGCCAGGGGCAGGGTCTCGGGTACATCGGCGGAGAGGGTGTCCGTGCCATCAACAATCGTGCGGGTTATCTGGATCATCGACTGCACTTCGGTGGTCAGGGGCGATCGAT
>SKJD01000426.1 GCA_007116095.1 Candidatus Hydrogenedentota bacterium | reverse complement strand
CTTCAAGGCACGGCGGCCGGACTGATCGGCGCGGCCTTTGCCGCGTCGGCCCCAATCTTTACCGCGCAATGGAGCCAGGCTGGTGTCTTGCTTCTGGGTAGCGCCTTCCTGACGATGGCGCTACGGGTGCTTATACAGCCCGACGAGTCCGCGCATCCTGTGAAAGTTCGGGTCGTGTATGCCGGGATACTATTGGGCGGGGCGATGGCTGTGTTACCCCAGGGCTGGATCGTCCTGGTGGTTGCGGTTCCTTTCGCCTTTTGGCATGCGCCGGCGCTACGTATCCCGCAAATCCTGATAATGAGCGGCCTCGCGCTGTGCTTTGCGCTGCCCTGGTTCGTTTACGCCATGGCGCAACAGGGCTGCTGGACTATGAAAATCCTGGCGGGGGACTGGCAAGCGATCCCGCCGCCGGGCATGCCCTGGCCCCACGACCGGGATAGCCTGCTGGCGTGGCTCTGGCTCCCCTGGGACCTCGTCATGCGGCCTGGGCATCTGGACGGCACGGCATTGCCGCACGCCATCTGGGGGCTGCTCTTTCTGCCCGGCTTGCTGTGGTTGCGTGGCCCGGCCCGGACAATCCTCGTCTTTGCCATTGTCGGCGCTGCCTTGACCTGGCGCTTCACGGGGGACGTTGCGGCTCTGCTGCCCTACCTCGCGCTGCTGGGTCCGGTCTGTGCGGCGCTGTGGACCCAGCCTGGGCTGCGGGGACGGCGTTGGCTCGCCCCGGTCGTTCTGCTCTTGCTGGCCTTCCACGCCCTGCCCATGCTCCAGTCGGCCCGCACGCCCCTGGCTTATCTGAGCGGCCAAATGACGCGCAACACCTACATGCACCAGCGCATAGACTACTACCCAGTCTACGACGCCATTCAGCAGCGCATGCGTCCCGGCGACCGCCTGCTCCTGCCGATGCCCCACGCTTATGCCGTCGCGGGGGATGTGCATGCTGACCGGGAATGGATGAAGGCCCTGGCGGCGCAGTCTTTCGCCGAGCAATACACGGCGCTGCGCAAAGCGGGCATCACCTGCATCGTGCTGCCGATGGAGCAAACGACCGTGGGAGCGTGGCTGCCGGACGAGGTCCACAAGATGCTGCTTGGCTGGTGGTACCGCCGGCATGATTTCGAACATGGCGCGCCGCTGGACATTCCCCGCGCCGATGCCCAGGGAACGCACCGTTTTCTGTGGCTGCGTCTACCGGATAATAATGCCGCGCCGGAGGACGCTGCCACAAAGATTGAGGAAGATCCGAATGATGCCCCCGGAGAGGAGTCGCCTTGAAACTCGCCCTGCTGAAGGACAACCCGCTAAACCCCGGGCACCTGCCCGCGTTCGCGACGTGGAACCCCGCACCCGAGGTGGGCGTCTGGCAAGCTCCGGCTGTTGCAGCATCGAAGCGCCGACAAGCCGACTTCGCCGCGCAGGGCATGACCTTGGAACCGATGTCGGGCGCTTCTCCCGTGGGCTCCTGGATGCGCAACACGTTGCAGCGCCTGGGCATGGCCTCGGAGGACAAAATGCCCGATGTCGCGCTGGCGAACTGTGATCTGCTGCATAGCTGGGAACTATACAGCGACGCAACCGCCCTCGCCCTGACAGCGAAACAACAGTGGGACATCCCACTTTGTGTGAGCGTCTGGGACAATGTCCCCTTCGCGCTGGAACGCAACCCGGCCCGACGGCGCCGCAAGGAACGGGCTGTCGCCGAAGCGGATTTTATGCTGGTGCACGATCCCGCAGCCCGGGCCATGCTGGAGGACGCAGGCGTCCCCGCCGCCCGGATTTTCACCTGTGATCCCGGCCTGGATACGGACCGCTATGCCCCCGGGGCCCGAGCCCGTCAACGTTACGGGCTGGCCCTTGACGACTTTGTGCTGTTGGTCGTGGGTCGCCGCCTGCCCGCCAAGGCCATCGAGCTGCTGCTGCTGGTCCTCAGAGAACTCTGCCACGATACGACATTGCACCGAAAGCGCAAGCTCCGCCTCTGGTTTGTGGGCGTCGGCAATGAGAAAGCGCGTATACAGGCCCGGGCGCGCCAGCTCGGGGTGGCGTCGCGCTGCGCGTTCACCCCGCCCCTAAGCTATGCGCAAATGCCCAGCGCCTACCGCAGCGCCGATGTCGTTGTCCTGCCGCCCGCGCCGCCAGAATGCCGTGAGGAGTATATGATGCGCGCCCTGGAGGCGATGGCCTGCGCAACGCCTGTGGTGGCTGCGGACGACGACAGCTACGCCGCCTTTACGGAGGCGGCCGCGGCGCGTTGTCCCACCGACGATATCAGCGCCCTGCACCACACCCTGCGGCGCTTTGTGCTGGAACATGCCTACTCCCGAAATTACGGCTCCCGGGGCCGCAAGCAGATTCTCCATCGCTTTGATCGCATACCATTCAGCCGCTTTCTGGAAACCCGATACCGGGACTGGGTCGCTATGCACCGCCGGACATAGTATGTGCCCCCTTCGCGGAAACTTTCGTAAGTTTGCAGCAAGGGACATTGCCCTATACAGGCGTGGTGCTCCCGGGTCGAAGTACATGATTTCTAAACAGCCCTGCTTTTTTGCAATAATGCGCTCCGGAAAAACTGTCATAGCTGATAAATTTCCGGACCCGAAACCCCAATTGCACGGCCTTATGGCAATGCCTACAGGAGGAGGAGCATACCCGTATGCTTAATCTGGCCCATTACCTGGATGAGACCGCGGCCCGCTACCCGGATGCGGTGGCGGCGAAACTCGACAACGCAACCTTGAACTATGCGGAGCTGGCGCAAGGGGCGCATCGTGTAGCGAATTTGCTGCGGGAGCGCGGCGTCAAACCGGGCGACCGCGTCGCCATGATGATCCCGAACACCCCCCATTTCCCCCTCATCTACTATGGCATCCTGCATGCGGGCGCGGTGGTGGTGCCGGTCAATGTGCTCTTCACACGGAGTGAAATCACCCATTACCTGACCGATTCCGAGGCAGTAGCTTTTTTCGCATTCACGGCCTTCGCCGGAGAAACAGGCCCGGCCTACCAGGATGTGGAGACCTGCCAGAACCTCTTCTATGTACCGCCGGCTCCAGGCGGCGAGATTCCGGAGGACGGCGAAGACTTTTACGCCTGTATTGCCGGCGTCGATACGGAAAAACGGACGGCGCAAACCATGCCGGACGCCGCCGCGGTCATTCTCTACACCTCCGGCACCACAGGCCAGCCGAAGGGAGCCGAACTGACGCATTCCAACATGTTCTTCAACGCCTATTACACAAGCCATGCGATCCTGAAGCTGAAGCCAGGGGACATCTGCATGGTGGCGTTGCCGCTCTTCCATTCCTTCGGGCAGACCTGCATGATGAACGCGGGCATTCTCGGAGGCGCAACGCTTTGCATGTTGCCGCGCTTCGAGCCGCGCAAGGCCCTGGAGATGATCACGCACGACAAGATCACTTGCATGGCCCTGGTGCCGACGATGTACGCCCTGCTGCTCAACGCTTCGAAACGCGAACAGTACGACGTCAGCTCGGTGCGTACTGCTGTCTCCGGTGGCGCTGCCTTGCCTGGCGAGGTGCATCACCGCTTCCAGGAACGGTACGGCATCACCATCCTCGAAGGCTACGGCCTCTCCGAGACCAGCCCCGTCGCCAGTTTCACCGTCGAGGGCGAGGAGCTGCGCGTGGGTTCCATCGGCAAGCCGATCTGGGGCGTGGAGATGGGGGTAAAGGGCGAGGATGGACAATTCCTCGGCGAAGACGAAATCGGCGAGATTGTTATCCGCGGCCACAACATCATGAAGGGCTACATCAACCGCCCAGAGGCGACCAAAGAAGCCATTGTCGAGGGCTGGTTCCACTCCGGGGACATGGGCAAGCGCGACAGCGACGGCTACTACTACATCGTTGATCGTAAGAAGGATCTGATCATCCGCGGCGGGCTCAATATCTACCCGCGTGAGATTGAAGAAGTGATCTACGGCCACCCCAAGGTCGCGGAAGCTGCGGTCATCGGCGTGCCCGACAAACTCCGCGGCGAGTACGTCAAGGCCTACGTCGCCCCCCGACCGGATGAAACACTGAGTAAAGACGAGATTCGCAGCTACATCCAGGAGCGCATGGCAAATTACAAATGGCCCCGGGAGATCGAAATCCGCGAATCCCTCCCGAAGGGCCCCACTGGCAAGCTGCTCAAGCGCGCCCTGCGGGATGAAATCAAGAACTGAGTGGTGGCGAGCAAGTCCATCAGATAATCAGGCAAACAGGATGAGGTGGACGGATGTCCCGGCCCAAGCCGGCGCCGTCCGCCTTTTCTTTGTGTGATCAATTATCCGGATTGTATTCGTCTGGACCAGGGGCCAATGCATCGTACGGGCCTGTCTGGTGGGAGAGGAGGTCGCGAAAGTTCGGCAGCGCGGGGTTGGTCTGGACGATCCGCCAGTTCTGGTCCTGGCGCTCCCAGGTAATCCACACTTCGGCGTTCTCGGGACGGGGCACAGATACCGGTAAATCGGCGATGCGGCCCGTGGCGTCGCTGAGGGCATAGCCCTGAATCCGGCAGTACATCAGGACATTCACTCGACCGGAGTATTCATACGCACTGAAGTCCCAGCGGCGAATCTGTCGATGCAGCCGCAGCATGCGATAACGCTCGAAGAGCCATTGATAGGCCCGGCGCACATACTCCACGCCCCAGCCCTGCGGGTCTTCATAATCCGTCTGGTAGAGCCCAAGGACAGCGTCCAGCTCCTTCCCCATGATCGCTTCTTCCCAGCGCCCGATCCGGGCGACGATGGCTTCGGCGATTTCCCGCGCCGCGCCGTCTTCCGCGCCTTCATAACTCGGCCACCAAGGCTGTTCCGCCTCGTAGTCCAG
>SKJD01000125.1 GCA_007116095.1 Candidatus Hydrogenedentota bacterium | reverse complement strand
GCTACATGCCCGCCGGCGGAGCCCCCGCCTGCCGCCAGGCGTTCCGGATTTATCCCAAGTTTGTCGGCATGTTGACGAATCCAGCGAATGGTTGATTTGCCGTCTTCCACGCAAGCGGAAGGTGGGGTGTCATGTTGGCTACGGACCCGGTATTCCGCGGATATAGCCACCATCCCACGCGCTGCAAGGTGCGCACAATGCGTATAAAACTGATCGGGGTTGCCCCCGACCCAGCCCCCTCCGAAGAAGAACACGATCGCTGGCCGTTGGTCCGTGGTCTGATGATCCGGGGGATAGAAAACATGTAGATTTAAGGTAACCTGGTCCACGCATTTGTACGGGAGTATTTCGTCGGGGCTGAAGTTTTCTTGTGCCGTCAGTGGGGTGGTGGCAGCAATGATCATCAGGATCCAGGCCATGAAGATGGTATGCCGCATAGCGATATTCTCCAATCGATTGCCCTCCCCATGATTTGTGCGTGGGAATGGATGTTGCTTGCGTCAGGGGTACAGGCGTTGCGAACGCCATTCCGAGTCTTCCAGGCGGTATTCCAGACGATCATGCAGGCGAAATGGCTGTTTCAACCAGAATTCTATCCTGTCTGGATGAACGCGGTATCCAGACCAAAATGGGGGGCGGGGAATGGTTCCCAGAGGATATTTGACCGTGTATTTGGCCAGGCGTTTTTCCAGGGCAAAGCGGCTTGGGAGTACTTCGGATTGTCTGGAGGCCCAAGCGCCCAGTTGGCTTTGTCGCGGCCGGGAGTGGAAGTATTCATCGGCTTCTTTGTCGCTGACCGGGGTGACCTGCCCCTGGATGCGGATTTGTTTTTCCAGCGGCATCCAGTGGAAGCACATGGCCACGTGGGGATTGGCCTCCAACTGGTGGGCCTTTATGCTGTGCATGTTGGTGTAGAAGACAAAGCCATCCGTGTCCCAGCCTTTCAGCAGCACGATACGGGCGTCCGGACGGCCTTCCGCATCCACCGTGGCCAGGGTCATGGCGGTGGGTTCTTCGATCGCCTTGCAGCCCAGTGCCTCGTTGTACCAGGACTCAAACAATTCAAATGGAGATGCTGCTACCGGGATGGCCATGGACGTATGGAATTCCTTTCATGCGAAATGGAAAGTGTCGGAATTAATCTGTGTTTATGTGTATTGCGGTGCGGGGCAGGAAGGTATGAGGATGCAAATCGCCTGGCTTGAAGAAATGGCGAGACGATGTCCTAGAAGCATTGTTTCATATAGCGCAGACTTTCTTCGGCAATACGCTCGGGGCCGGGATCGAAATTGAAGACTTCCACGGAGACATACCCGTCAAAGTGAATGGATTGCAAGGCCTCGAAGATGGGAACAAAGTCGACCTCACCGAAACCCGGCCCGTTCAGGTTCTCATCATTGGCGTGGTAGTGTTTCAGAATATCCGCGTGCTGCCGGATGAGCTCCGCCCGGCTTTGCTTTTCAAAGGCCATCGCCTTGGTGTCCAGGATAAGCTGGAAGTTGGGATGGTCCACGGCCCGGATCAGGTCAACCGCCTGTTCGGTGGTATGGCAAAAGTCCGTCTCCAGGTGGGTGAGCGGCTCAAAGCAGATGGTGACGTCCCGGGCCTCACAACACGGCAGGGTCGCTTCAAAAATCCGGCGGGCGTGGTCGAAGGCTTCATCATAGGTCGTGCCGTCCACCAGGTTGCGCTGCTTGGGGGAACCGAAGATGATAACCTTACCGCCAATATCGCCACAAAAATTTACCAGGGATTCCAGGTATTGCTGCGTATTTTTACGGACTTTGACGTCCGGGTGGGTCAGATGCACCCCTTCCGGGCCGACGAAGACCCAATGGATGCCCAGTATATCCAGGTCTTCCTTCGCCGCTGCTTTCACCAGGCGCTGCCGTTCCGAGGCAGGAATGTCATGAACGTATTGCGCCATTGTGAAAGGCGCCACTTCCAGGCCGTCGTATCCGGTCTCTTTCACATAGGCTACCGTGCGTTCAATATCGTTCCAGTCCTTAAAAACTTCACTGCAAATGCCAAACTTCAACGCGAAATCTTCCCTTCCTGAATAAAGCTATCCGCCTCCAATAGCGCAGACATGGATTCCGGATTATATATGCTGATGCGATTTCCCCCGGCCCGCTTGGATTCATACATCATCATGTCCGCGGCGCGGGTCAAACTTTCCGTGGTGCAGTCTTCCCAGCAAGCGGCCAGGCCGATGCTCAGGGTAAGGCGATCAAAGTTCTTTTGGGAAAAGCCATTACGAACCCGGTTGGCAATCAGAATACCGATTTCCTCGTCGGCTTCTGTCAGAATAATCGTAAATTCGTCGCCGCCATAGCGAAATCCGAGGTCGACATGGGTGCGGGTGGATTCCGTTACTACCTCCCCGATCGCCTGCAAAACGCGATCCCCCTCCAGATGCCCCCGCGTGTCGTTAAAGTACTTGAACCGATCTACATCAAACAGCATCAAGGTCAATGGCCAGGCCTGGCGGCGGGCCCTTTTCAGCTCCATCTCCAGGCGCGAGTAGAAATAGCGTTGATTGAAGAGCCCGGTCAGGTTGTCTTTAATGGACAACTCCTTGAGTTCCTCCTCCAGGCGTTTTTGGGTGGTGATGTCCTTGCAGATGACGATGTAGGAGATGATCTTTCCGTCGGCATTCTTGACCCAGGACATGGACATATTCACCGAAATTTTGTCCTGGTGATTGTGCCGGAAATCGGTTTCGTAATTCTTGAGCGGAGGTTTTTGATCCATTATCCGCTGGATATGGGCAGCTTCTTCTTCACCACCATGCAATAAATCTGCGAGCTTTTTTCCCAACAGCACATCCGGTTCGTAACCGAACATGTCATTGGCGCCCTGATTGGCGTAACTCACTTTTCCGTTGGCGTCGATGGTTAGGATAGCGTCCACGGAGCTGTTGATCAGGTTTTCCAAGTATTCCTTGGTCTCGCGCAGTTCCCGGGTAGCCTCATGTACGCGGGATTCCAGATCAAGCTGATGTTGCCGATTTTCCAGAATCAGGCGCCGTCGTTCCAGCGCCCGTTCGGCGGAAAGGCGAATTTCTTCGATATTAAACGGCTTGAGCAGGTAGTCATCGGCCCCGGCGCGCATGGATTCAATCGCGCTGGTCACTTCCATGAGCCCGGTGATGACTATCACAGCCAGGTCCGGATCCATTTCCCGTGCGCGACGAACGACTTCGTTGCCGTTCATTTCGGGCATGCGGAGGTCCGTGACAAGCAAGGCGTATTGTCCGGTCTTGAGGTGCTCCAATGCCTTCAGTGGGGACGTCGTCAGGGTGCAATCCGGGTCCACTTGCCGGAGTGTCTGGCCAAGCAACTCGAGTATGCTGGCTTCATCGTCCAGAATTAAGATGCGTTCTTTATGCACAATGAATGTCCGCTTGCCAAGTGATGTGGGCTACAGAAGACCCGTTATAATTAGCTATGGAAATTGAAAAAATCCCTTTGCGCTAGCCTGATTATCGTAATATTGCGCCCCAATAAACCAAGAAGCATGTATAGGTAGGACTATAAGTTGGTAACGATGAATTGCTGGAATTTACAGGTATTTGTATACAGCAATCATCGCGATTGTAGAGCCGAGCGCCAAGCCCATTTCCAGTTTGCCCGGCAGCTTATCAGCGTCGATTTCACGGGCTTGCAGGCCCTCGCGTTCCGCCAGGCTTCCGCCGCCCTGCGCCATGGCTTCCTCGGTGAGAATGAAACCGAAACAGAACAGTAGACAAAGAACTGCCGCCAATAAAAATAGATGCTTATTCATGATCTTGGGACCTCCGCATGTTTGAAGTGTGTAATTTTATTGTACCTGTGTGGCAACTTCAGTGCAACTTTGGAATAATAAAACGATTTATGCTAGGCACATTGTGACAGGCCGCTTTTCCTGCATGCAGCCAAGAACAATACCAAAGTAAATTGACTGAGCACCCATCCCAACAGTTTCTTCACGTTCGCAAATGCGCCAACCTGGTTTTATGAAGTGTTAAATTCGCATAAATTGTTAAAATAGCTGCATCAGATCACATTTTAATCTATCCGGAGTGTAAATGCAAGCCTTGGAGGTCGATCGTCTGGTGGTGTACTATGAAGGGCCATGCCGCTACCGCTACATGATTTTGATGCGTTTGGAGTTTTAGGAGGCTGTTTGTCGGTTTGTCTCGCGGCGCGGCGTTTTGTATAATGCACTCTACTGAAAAAATGACAGAGCGGCGCCTCAACGTCTTCGTTGTTGGCCATTATTTTGGGAGTTGCCTGCTTAAAATGGATAAAATACTTACAGTAAATGATGTCGCGGAATTATTGCATGTTAAACCCATCACCGTGCGTGAAATGTTTCGGGCGAAACGACTACGGGCCTTCAAAGTAGGCAAGTCATGGCGGACGACTGAAAAAATGCTGCAAGAGGATATTGATGCTCTGGCGCGGGGCGAATCTCCTGCTTCTTTACCGGCCGCGAATGGCAAAGTGACCGACATCAATCGCGAAGATAAAGCTGGAAAAACAAAAAATAATCATAAGGCTAAAAATAAAAAAGTTGCTTACAAAGAGGAAGCGCCAGCTTCACGTGAAGATACGACGGCCTATCCTGCCAAGTCTGAAGCGCCTGTCGGTAAAGATGCCTCTGACAAACGTAACGATACTGACGAAGACAGTGATGAGGATTTACAACAATTCTTGTTTTGATCGCTGCTGGAAGTCATTGTGCCGATATCTTCGCAAAATCTTGGAATTTTCAGGAAGAGATCGCCTTTATTTTACGTTAGAGTGAATAAATTAGGCAGCTTTTATGTGTTGCTGTGCCGGCTTGGGCTGACGCCATGCATCGCCCAGGCGCTGT
>SKJD01000070.1 GCA_007116095.1 Candidatus Hydrogenedentota bacterium | reverse complement strand
GCCGTGCCTGGGGTAGCGGGAACGAATATTGTCGGTGGCTACGAGCGGGAAATCCGGATTCTTCTGGACCCTGATGCGTTGGAAAAACATATGTTGCCCCTGAACCAGGTGTTGCAGCGTATTGCGGCGGAGAACGTGGATCAATTCGCCGGACGGATCACCGCCGGACGCCATGAGATCATCGTTCGCACCTCCGGTGAATTCCAGAACCTGGACGAGATACGCCGGGTGGTGGTGGCGAGGGATGGCGCCGCCAAGGTCTACCTGGAAGACATCGCCACGGTAGAGGATAGTCACGAGGAAGTCCGGGTCATTACACGTTTGAACGCCGACAACTGCGTCAATATCTATGTGATGAAGCAGGCGGACGCCAACACAGTCGAGGTGGCCCGGGCTGTGCAGGAACGGTTGGATGCAGTCGAAGAACAGGTGCCGTCGGGGGTGCGCTTCAGTGTCATCGAGAACCAGGCGCTCTATGTTGGTAGCGCCATTAACGGGGTACGGAACGCGGCGCTGCAAGCGTCGATCCTGCTGATCCTCGTCGTCTATCTCTTTCTGGGCAGCATTCGGCAGGTAATTGTCATGCTGTTGGCGCTACCGCTAACGATTCTCTTCAACTTCGGGTTGATGCGCATTGCGGGCTTTTCGCTGAATGTCTTTTCATTGGGGGGGCTGGTGGTAGCCATCGGTATCGTGCTGGACAACGCCATCGTGGTGCTGGAAAGTATCACCCGCCGTCTGTACGAACAGCCTGATGTCGATCCGTCGGAACATGCCATCGAAGGAACCAACGAGGTGGGCTCGGCTATTCTCGCGTCCACCCTTACGTTTCTCGCGCTTTTTCTGCCCTTTCTTCTGATCCCCGGGTTAACCAGCCTGCTTTTCCGGGAACTGATCCTGGTCATGGCCGGCATTGTCGTTATCAGCCTGACCTTTGCCATTACGTTGGTGCCCATGTTCAGCGCGACACTCTTTGCGCATCGCCGTAAGAAAAAAGGTACCTCCCGATTCGATCGCTTCTTCCAACGAGTCTCGGAAGGCTATGATAGCCTGCTTGGCGGGGTGTTGCGTATTCGCTGGCTGGTGCTTCCCGCATTTGCAGCGTTGCTGGTTGTGGCGTTTCTCCTGATCGGTCGCCTGGGCGGGGAGTTCCTGCCCCCCATTGATGACGGCCGCATTTCGGTCAAGGTGCGGATGCCCGCAGGCGCTTCGGTAGGGGCTACGGATGAGGTATTGCAGCAGATCGAAGATTTGATCGCGGAAGATCCTCGTATTAAAAGCCGCTTTTCACTGGCCGGTGGCGTGGTGCGCGGGCTGAACACCTTTGAAATAGCAAATGAGGGGCAATTGGATATTCAGTTGATCCCCCGGGCCACACGCAACATCAGCACCAGTGCCTATGTCACCGAGCTCCGCCCCAAGGTTAACCGGATCGACATCCCCGGGGCCAACCTCATGCCGCAGCAGCAACGCATTCGAGGCATTCGGGGACTCAGCCAGTCGGATATCCAGGTGATGATTCGCGGTCAGGACACCGAGACGCTCTTTGCGCTGGCCGAAGAGAGCACCCGGCTTATGGAAGAACTGGGCAGCTTCAGCAACGTCTATGTATCCATGGACTTCAGCAAGCCGGAGTATCAAGTGCGGGTGGACCGAGAGAAAGCGGCGGAGTTGGGCATCAGCGTGGCGGATGTGGCCGAGGGTCTGCGCAGTCTGATCAGCGGCGCCGTGCCGACACGTTTCCTGGACGACGGCGATTACTATGACATCCGCGTGCTTGTCCCGGAGACGGCCCTGCACTCAAGGTTGGATGTCGCACGGCTTCCACTGAGTAACCTAAGCGGCGAATTTCTACGGATAAGCGATGTTGCCGAGGTGGTGCAGGCCGTCGGCCCGGTTGAGATTGTGCGTGAAGACCAGATCAAGCAGGTGATCGTACAGGCCGATACCATGGGCGCCAGTGTGGCCCAGGCGCGGGCGGACCTGGAAGCCCGTCTGGATGAGCTGGATCGCCCGGTGGGCTACGACATTTCCTTTGGCGGTCAGGCCGAGCTGATGGAAGACATGCGCAGCGCCGTGATGGGAGTCTTGTTCTTCGCAGTTTTCTTTGCCTTCATTGTGCTCGCCGTGCAGTTCAATAGCTGGAAGTTCCCGGGGCTCATTCTTTCCGGGGTGCCGCTCAGCCTGGTCGGTGTGGTCTTCATGCTCTGGCTTACCGGGCTGCCCTTCGGTGCTACCGTGATCATCGGCCTGCTCGTAGTTATCGGCGCCACGGTGAACGACGGCGTCCTCCTGATCATGTTTGCCGAGGAAATTCGCCTGCGTGACGACAAAAGCCCTGTCCAGGCCGTGCTTGACGCTGCGCGCATACGCTTGCGCCCGCGCCTGATGACCACCCTCACCACCATGGCGGGCTTCCTGCCCCTGGCGTTGAATCTTGAAGAAGGCGGTGACATGCTCCAGCCCATGGCCATGGCGGCCATCGGCGGACTGGGCATGGAAATGCTGGTGGCGCTCTTCTTTATGCCCTGCATCTATGTCGTCGCCAGCCGGAAACAGCATGCCGAAAAAGCCTCATGATGCCCGCTGCCCACAGAACTGCTATAAAATCATGGTAGCGGGTTTGCTCGCTTGCGCCGCTTGGTGCTATGGTTTTTTTGGGGGGCGCATAAGGTTTTGCGCTACATGCTTTCAATCCGGAATGACCGTAGGGGGAACCAACCACGATGACTAAGCGGGAAATTATTCGGAATGTATTGGACGGAAATCAACCACCATACGTTCCCTGGTCATTTTCGTTCACGGTAGAGCCTCAGGAAGTGCTCCAACGCCATTATGGCGACATACCGCTGGAAACGGCGCTGGACAATCATTTGTTGTGTTTGGGAAATTCCGTGGGCTTTTTCAAAGAAGTTGGCGATGACCATTTCGAGGATGTTTTCGGGGTCCTTTGGGACCGCCGGGTTGACAAGGATATTGGCATGGTCGCCAACCAGTTGCTACCTGAAGCGAGCCTAGCAAACTACCGCTTTCCCGATCCCCTGGACGCCCGTTTTTATGCGGATATTCCGGACAAGATCAGTGACTACCCTGATCGTTTTCGGGTGTATCAGATTGGTTTTTCGCTATACGAGCGCGCCTGGACATTGCGTGGTATGGAAGAGATCATGCTGGATTTCTTTATGAATCCGGATTTTGTTCATGAGCTTTTTAATGCAATCGCTGATTACAATATTGCGCAAGTACACGAAGCCTTGAAGTACGATATCGATGCGGTCTATTTCGGTGACGACTGGGGCCAACAACAAGGCCTGCAAATGGGCATTGCGCTGTGGCGGGAATTCATAAAACCCGTGTTGGCGCGGATGTATCATGAGGTGCGCACTGCCGGGAAATATGTGTTCATTCATTCCTGTGGCGATGTCGACGAACTCTTTGATGATCTCATTGAAATTGGCGTGAATTGTTTTAACCCATTCCAGCCCGAAGTTATGAATGTAGCTGCATTAATGCAGCAATACCAAGGGCGTTTGACCTTCCACGGAGGCCTGTCTACCCAACGCACCCTGCCCTACGGCGCCGCGGACGATGTACGAAATGAAACCCGGCGATTAATAGAGCTTGGCCGTGAAGGCAGCTATATTCTTTCGCCGGCCCATGCGGTTGAGAGCGATGTTTCTCTGGAAAACATGCTCGCTTTTATCGAAACCACCCACAACCAGCCAGGGTACCTGTAGTGATATGTTTGCCCGATTGAAGCGCCAAGTGCTATGGTTTTGGGGTGTCGCGAATTTTAAGAACAAGAAGGGATGAACTATGAAATACGGAAAATTGATGGGGGTATTGACCCTGGCCGGGGCGATGTTATGGACAACGCAGGCCGGTGCGCAGTTGAAGCATTTGACCCAGGACTTGCAGGTGGGGGATACGACGGTGCTGCGGACGATGTATACGCCGTTTGATCCGGAAAATGCCGAGGAGACCTACAAGGTCTATACGCATGTGATGGACTTTGCCGGGGAAACGCCGATCACTAAAGGGGTCGGTGGGCAATTCAGCCATCATCGTGGTTTGTATATTGGCTGGAGCCGGACGATGCTGGACGGGGAAGACAGCTTTGACACCTGGCACATGCCCAACAGCTATCAGGAGCATGTGGAATGGCTGCACCTGGAGATGGGCGAAGGACATTCGACCCAGCGGCAACGGATTGACTGGAATACGCGCGAGGACGAGACCCTGATTCGGGAAGTGCGGGAAATCACGGCGCACGTGGCGCCGGACGGGATGCGCGTTATCCGCTTCGCCTCCAGTTTGGAGGCGGTCGTGGGCGATATTGAGTTGCGTGGAGACTCCCACCATGCCGGTATGCAGATTCGCATGAGCAATGAAGTGACGGAGCATCCGGAGACGACGGAGTACATCCTGCCGGAAGGCGCGGAACGCCTGGACAACGACGAAGTTTCTGGTGGCTGGTGGGCGGCTGCGGGCGTGGATGTCGGCGGCAAGCGCTATTGGGTGTTGCACATGACGCCGCAGGACCATGTCGGCGGGGAGCCGCTCTATTCGATCCGGCCCTATGCCCGCTTTGGCGCTTTCACCGAGCCGGACATCGCCCAGGGCGAGACGCTGGAGATGGACTTCGTGGTTATCATCTCGGAACAGGAGCTCGATCAGGCAGCCTGTCAGGCCCTGTATAATGCCTATGCGGACGCCCGCTGAGCGTTTGAAGCGACAGAAAGTATTGCATGCGAATTGGCGTAGTAAGTGACAGTCATGGTAACCGCCGCCTGTTGTTTCAGGCGGCGGATTTATTGCTGGGAGCACATGGCGCCACCCAGCTTATTCACCTCGGCGACGATTATGAGGATGC
>SKJD01000401.1 GCA_007116095.1 Candidatus Hydrogenedentota bacterium | reverse complement strand
TTGCGTTATTGAACATGGGGTAAAATACTGAAAATCTTGTGTCCTACTTGATCTTGGGTTCGGTTATTATGTGTATAAGTGCATGCTATGTAGTTATTTAAGGCAAAAATGTGCATAGGGTAATTAGGTGTCTATTTGAATTTGGCTTTGCGTTGTTGTTGCGGGGGTTGGAGGTGCTTGACATTCTTGCGTTGTAGATTCAAAATGAAATATAGCTGGGGTGGTTTGTGTAGCCCTGATGAGGACGATTAGCATGGCCACAATAGAGGTGTGAGTAACATAATATATATTATCGGACGTTGTGTAAGCGGAGAGAAATAGGCTTCTGGAGGCCATTGGCAGGATGTTTGGCGGGATATTTTGCGATAAAGTGCTTCAGGCAATGTGATGCCTGATGGCGACTTGAGCGTTGAGAGGGATCTGAGGTGGGTGAATTATGGCCTGGCCTGGGTAGCTGAGCGGGAGTTGCTCCCCCAGCCGATTGCTCAAGCTTGGGGCTTCAGTGGGTGCGCAAGCACCATACCGACGATTGGTGGGATATCAGGTCTTCGAGTCGGGGTCTTGAATCGGAAGGATTGCGGGGCTGTCTTCGGGATGGAATTCATCCAGGAGCTGCCTGAGCTTGGCTTGCATCTGTTCCAGGGCGCGCAGGATTTCACTCTCGTCGTGCTGCATTTCCGCTTCCAGGCGGTGGACGCTGGCGGCCAGTTGGAATGTCGCCAATTGGAAGAAGTTAAGGGTGTCGATCCGGCTACTATCTTCTTCAATTTGCTTGAGAAGGCGGGTGCAGCGATCCGCAATTTTTTGCGTAGTTGCAGGGTCGTCCACGACCGGCACCCGCACCCGGGAATCCCCCAAACGGACCTGTATCCAGGTGGGTTCACTCATTGGCGAAGCGCCTCGCCCAGCACCTTGGTCTGGGTCAATATGCGCTCCAGGCGCTGACGCAATTCACTGCGCAGCGCCTGGAAACGTTCATTCTCTTCTTGCACCTGGGCAATGTGTTCGGTTTGTTCCCGTAGCACGACAAGTTCTTTTTTTTGACCCCAATGCTGCTTGCGAAGCAGGTCGTGTTGCGACTGGAGCTGTCCTGTCCGGTCGCGATGCTGGCGCAGTATCTCCCCCACCTCGTCAATGGAGGAATCCACTTGCACCAACAAATTTTGCAGCATACGGTTCACCGAAGTTCAGCTCCAAATAGCTTTTCAAGGCTCTTGAGAATCTTGTCCCAGCTCTTCTGGGTGTCCTTGTCTTTCAAGGTACGATCTGGCGCCTGGAAAGTCAAGCCCAGCGCTAAACTTTTCTTGCCTTCAGGGATGGGTTTGCCCTGATAGACATCAAATATTTCCACCGATTGCAGCAACTTACCCCCGGCTTTTCTGGCCTGTTCCAGCACTTCACCGGCCGGCGTTGATTGGTCCAGCACAACGGCCATATCCCGTAATGAAGGTGGGAACGGCGAAATTTCGGTGAACTGGGGAATTTCTACCGCATGTTCCAGTAATTGTGACAAATCCAGTTCGACCAGGAAAACTTCCCGGCTGATGTCAAAGTTGTTTCTGACCGCTTTCTTCACCTGACCGAGATGGCCCAGGGGCTGCTTGCCCAGCAGAATTTCCGCCGTTGCCCCGGCTTGCATGGGACCGAATTCAGCCATTTTGAAGTCGAAGTTGACGCCAAAGAAATCCGATACAGCCTCCACGTGGCCCTTGATATCGTAGAAGTCGAAAGATTCGGCGGTTTTGCTCCAATGGCGTGGAGGGCGTTGACCGGCCAGGGCCATGGAAAGCCGCATTGGTTCTGCCGGCAGGGTCTCCCCCGCTCGCGGCAGATATACCGGCCCAAGCTCGAAAATCGCCACCGATTCTGCACCCCGGTTCAGGTTGCGGGCAACGTTATTCAGCAACGTCGGCAGGATAGAGGTCCGCATGGCGGCCTGCTTTTCAGAAAGCGGATTTTCCAGCCGGACCATGTCCTGGTACGATGGGTCCAGACCAGCCTGCGCCACGTCTTCCGGGCAACTGAAGGTCCAGTGATAAACCTCGGTGAGTCCCTTGTCGGCGAGGTAATGCTTCAGCGACCAAAGCCTCGATTCATGCGGCGCAAAATGCGCTGTGGCCGGACGCACCCGTGGCAAGGTCAGGGGGATGTTGTCGTAGTTGTAAAAGCGTCCAACCTCTTCAATGAGATCGGCTTCCAGGCTGACATCCTGACGCCAGGTGGGCGTCTGGAATACGGCGCTCTCCGGCGTTTCCGACTGCACCGTAAAGCCAAGTCCGGCGAGGAACTGTTTCTGCTGTTCGGGAGCAATCCGCGCTCCCAGGACCTCACTCGCCCGGGTATAGCGCAGGGTGACCGCCGGGTATTCCAGGGGCTTGGGATATTCGTCAAAGACGCCCTGACAGACCTCCGCGCCGGCGATTTCCTGCATCAACATGCTGGCGCGCTCCAAAGCATAGGCGGTCATCTCGGGATCGGCCCCACGCTGAAAACGCTGCGAGGATTCGCTAATCAACCCCAGCGCCCGCGAGGTCTTCCGGATGGACTGCGGGTTGAATACCGCGCTCTCCAGAAAAATTCGGGTCGTGCTCTCCCCCACTTCGCTCGTGGAGCCGCCCATGATCCCCGCAACACATTGCGGTGATTGGGCATCGGCAATGACCAGCATCTCCTCCGTAAGTTGCCGTTCTTCATCGTCCAGGGTGGTGATGCACTCCTTGGACGCGGCGCCGCGGACGACAATCCGGTTTTCCGCCAGCAGGTCGTAATCGAAGGCATGCAGGGGTTGGCCGGTTTCCAGCAGCACGAAGTTGGTGATGTCGACAATATTGTTGATGGGACGTTGGCCGGCGGCGATCAGGCGCTTGCAAAGCCATTCCGGAGAAGGTCCGACCTTCACATCAGTCAATACCCGGCCCATGTAGCGCGGGCAGCGTTCGGCATCCTGAACGACAACCGAGCTGAGGGTGGATGCAGGAACGTCACACTCTTTCACCTGCACATCCGGGATTCTTAGGTTTGTTCCTTGCAATGCGGCAAGCTCCCGGGCCACGCCAATCATACTGGCCCAGTCGCCCCGGTTCGGCGTGACCTCAATCTCAAAGATAACGTCGTCCAGGCCCAGCAACGGCTTCGCGTCCGCGCCCAGCGGCATATGCTCTGGCAGAATCATCAACCCACTGTGATCGTCGCCAAGGTCCAGTTCGCGGGTTGAGCACATCATGCCTTGGGACTCGATACCCCGCATCTTCCGACGTGCAATCTTGAAGTCACCGGGCAAGGTAGCGCCGACCACCGCCGTGGGGACCTTGTCCCCCACTTTCATGTTCTTCGCTCCGCAGACGATTTGCAGGGTTTCGCCGTCATTGATGCGGGTCTGGCACACGACCAGCTTGTCCGCGTCGGGATGGGGCTCGATGGATTCTATTTGCCCGATATATATCTGGTCAATGGATTCCCCAGGACGCTCGATGGACTCGATCTCCAGCCCGAGCATGGTCAACTGGTGGGCCAGCTCTTCGGCTGTGTAGTTGACGTCGACATATTCTTTTAACCAGTGTAACGAAATACGCATTAGAACTGCTCCAGGAATCTGAGGTCGTTTTCAAAGAGGTGGCCGATACCGTTAATCGCGTGGCGCTGCACCGCCAGGCGGTCCAGCCCCATGCCAAAGGCGAAGCCGGTGTACTTTTCTGTGTCATAACCGGCGTACCCGAAGACCCGTGGATGGACCATGCCGCAACCGAGCAGCTCCACCCAACCACTGTGCTTGCATACCCGGCAGCCATTGGCCTGACAGACCGAGCAGGAGATGTCCATTTCAGCCGAAGGCTCGGTAAAGGGGAAGAAATGCGGTCGAAAGCGTACTTTGGTGTCGGCTCCGAAAAACTCCTGTACAAAGTGCAATAAAGTGCCTTTGAGGTCACCGAAGGTGATGCCTTCATCCACGAGCAGCCCTTCCAGTTGGTTGAACATAGGGCTGTGGCTCGCGTCGTTGTCGACGCGGTACGTGCGCCCGGGCACCACCACGGCCACCGGCGGCTGGACCTTTTCCATGACCCGCATCTGCACCGGCGAAGTGTGTGTGCGCAACACCACTCCGGGCTGTACGAAAAAAGTATCGTGGGAGTCCCGCGCAGGGTGGTCCGGCGGCGTGTTCAGGCTGTCGAAATTGTAGTACTCTGTCTCGACATCCGGTCCGGTGGCCACCTGGAATCCGAGCGCCTGAAAAATGCCCACGATTTCCTCGGTCACCTGGGTGATTGGGTGAAGATGTCCCCGCTGCGGACGGCGTCCCGGCAGGGTTATGTCCAGTGCGGCGGCTTCCGCCTGGAGGGCGTCTTCACGGGCTTCCAGCACCTGCTTGCGTTCATCCAGGCGCTCAGCGATGGCCTGCTTCACTTCGTTGGCCAGTTGCCCCAGCTTCGGACGCTCCTCGGGCGATGCCTGGCCCAGACCACGCAGAATCTCCGTGACTTTCCCCTTGCGCCCCAGATAGGTCACCCGGGCCTGCTCCAAGGCCTGCAAGTCATCGAGAACCGTGATTTCTTCCAATGCGCGTGTACGTAGCGCTTCGAGATCTGCTTTCATTGGAACCTCTTCTAAACGTAATTGTATGGAATTTGGCGTATTGTATGTTGGTGTTGGGGCGTATTCCCCATGTGATTTCCCTACCCCGTGCTGATTGGTGTTCTGGTGCGGGTATAATCGCCAGCCCCGACCTTCAGCGATATCAAGGCGTCAGGAAAACAGCGATCGCCCGATCCGGACTTCCGTGGCGCCCTCTTCAATCGCCACTTCAAAATCGTTGCTCATCCCCATGGAGCGCACCGGCAGGTTGTGGGTATCGGCCAGTTCCCGCAGGGTGCGGAAAAT
>SKJD01000328.1 GCA_007116095.1 Candidatus Hydrogenedentota bacterium | reverse complement strand
AGGTGCGTGCGCATGTCGTCTTCGTTGAGCCAGAGCTTGCCATGAGCCGCCACGGAGTCCACGGCGGCCATGGGACCTTTGGCACCACCGGTCAACCGATCTGAATAGGTCAGCGGGGCCACCAACACATCCACATTCGAATCGCTCAGCACCCGCTCCATGGCATGGTGCCCGCCATAGCTGCCACTCAGCTCCAGCACATACCCGTAAAAGAACACAGACAGCTTACGGCCGTCGGTCGCCTGCTTAATCAGCGCCGCAGCATCGGTGATGCGCTCAGCGATCAACTCTGAATAGTAGCGACTGTAATCGACCCAAGCCTGCTCCTCGGGGAGGACATAAAAGACGCGCAGGGGGCCGTCACCACGGAGCGACCACATCGGCAGGTTCTCCGCTTCGGCCACAGGAATTGTGGCGTCTTCCAGGCGAATATCCTGGCCCCAAGCCGCTGATAGCGTCGCATTGTCGCCATACCGCGCATGGAGCCATTGCCGGAAACGCCACTGGTTGGCTTCGCTGTAATCCGGGCCCTTGACCCGATATTCCCACTGAAACCATTCGCTGGTGTTCTGCCCGCCAATATGGTAGCCCAGGAAGTGCTTGCCGTAGGGACTGTTCTCATAGTGTTCAATGAAACGGACGATATTCTCGGTGAAGGCCTCCCAGAGTATATCCGACGCGGAAGAGGTATATCCGGAAGTCTCGTCCAGATACTGGATGCGCTCGGTTTCCGGCAGCGCGTCCCAGCCTGGCCAGGACTGTGGCGGGGTGCTTCGGATACGGGGAATGAACATGGCCCGGGGATTGATTTCCAGAAAGCGGTCCAGCAGGGCGTCCATAGCCGCAAAGCCATCGGGGCCAGGGATTTCTTCGCCATGAGACCAGGCCCAACCGTCGAAGGGCATGGAGTAAATATCCACCCCGGCATTGGCCGCCATTTCGACCTGGGGCGCCAGATGTTCCTGGCCGTGGCCGGTTTCCGTATTAAAAAAGAAGACCAACGGGGGAGTCGCTTCCCCGTTGATCTTCAATATCGGCATGCCGGATTCCAGCACGATCTCGGCGTGTTCCACGCCCTGAAACGCGGGATTGGTCTCGGCATGGGCCCCCGTCACCAGCAGCAAGGCCAGCCAGACACCGATGCTCCGACGTCCCTGGGCAACAATCACCAATCCCCTTCGCACGATTGAATGGCGCAACGTACTTCTCCCTTGCCTGGGTCGCCCGGACGTCTGTGGAACCAGCTCTCCAAGCGCCCGCGCTGACTTTGTTTAACCTGCGTGTTTCCCCAATGCTACACCATTCATGTAGCGGCTGCAAGGTTTATGGGATAGTAGATTTTTCTGTCTTAATAATGACCTTCTCTATTGCACATAGGATGCGAATCCGGCATCAACCACTTCGGCATCTTCCGCGAGTTCTTCATCATCCGCGGCTTCCGTTTCCGTTGCCAATGTCTCGGTACCTATACTGCGCGCAGCCATCTGGCCTTTGCGGGCGTAATCCATTGCCAGGAAGAAGACCCGCGCGGATTCCTGCGGCGCATGGAATCCCATGGAGTTTTCCGCTTCCATGAAGTCCACCAGGAACGTGGCCTTGCGGTGATAGTCCCGGGCCTCCCAGAGTTCTTCGTCCGTCGCACCGTCGTCCATGGCGTCCACGATGTCGTCAATCAGGTCCATCAAGGCGTCCATGGCGAGGTCGCGCATCTGCATGTGGCGGTCCTGGATGGTATAGACCCGTTCTTCCAGCTCCGCTTCCGGCACCTTGTGGCAGGTCTGACAGGCATTGTTGATGTTGAGCAAGGGACTGCGGACGTGGTGGTCACTGATTTTCATGGCGCCAACACGCTTGTAGGGCATGTGGCAGTCGGCGCAGGAAACACCGGCCTTGGCGTGGGTTCCCTGCTGCCAGGTCTCAAATTCCGGGTGCTGCGCCTTCAGCATCGGCGCGCCGGTGTCCGCATGAATCCAGTCATGGAACTCGATTTCGTCATAATACTCCAGCGCATCATCGGCCAGGAAGCCTTTGTGCCAGGGATAGGTCAGGCGCTTTTCTTCACCCGCGAAGTAGTACTCCACATGGCACTGTCCGCAGACGAAACTACGCATTTCCTGCCGAGTCGCCATGGTGTTCACATCGTAATCATCAATCCCTTCGGCGGCTTTGGCCACCCGCATGCCCTCGATGAAAGCCGGACGGGTTATCCGAAGCGCCATGGTGTCGGGATCATGGCAATCAATACAGGTGATGGGGTGCGTTGCGTGTTCAGCCGCTTCGGCATAAGGCATCTGGTTAATGGCCTCAAAACCTGCGAAGATGTCGCCTTCACCCAAATCCTTGTACACGGTGTACATGGAGGCATGGCAGTTCAGGCAGGTCCCCGGTTGCGGCACCGTCTGCCGTTCTGTAAAGGTCTGATCCTCCAACATGTAGGCGTGCCCGCGGGCTTCCCGGAAGTCAATGGAGAAGGCATAACCCGCCCACATGCGAATCAGGCGCGGGTCTTTCTCCAGGTTCGAACGCGCCACGAGGGAGCGGGGGTCAGCTTCGGTCGGCGTACGCGGCACCGCTTCACTCCCCCCATGCCGGGTCCGCTCCATATCGGTCGTTTGCATGTAGGCGTCGTATTGCATGGGGAAGTTCTTGCCCCAGATTTCCGGCTCGATCGTTTCGTCCGTGATTTCGACGACCCGGAAAAACGGATTCAGCCCCTCCTGTTTGCGCTGGGCGATGTTGACCAGCAAAGCAGCAATCGCCACTGTCAGTAACCCCGCAACAATGGCAGCCCCAATGACCATTTGAATAAAACGTTTTTGATCCTGCTTTGATTGCGATTTGCCTGATTCGTTGCTCATGTACCTCACTCCTCCCAAGTTGCCAGAAAAACTATAACCCTGAAAACATCCGCCGGCGCCAGGGACGATGCTACCTCATATGTCCCACGCCATCGTGACATCGGATACAGGACAAGGCGCCCAACGGTTCGGTATGGGCGTCAATCCCCTGCACAATGTCACTGTGGCACTTGCGGCAAGCGTTTTCCGTAATTTCGCGATTAAATTCCCGTATGCGGATAGGTTCGGGAAAATTACCCGTGGTAAAGGCGAGAGAATGGTTGTAGCCGTTTACAGCCTTGATAAGGTATTTGTGGAAAAAACCTTCCGGGGTGTGGCAATCATTGCAGGTGGCCACGTTCTGGTGGCTGCTTTTGATCCAACTGTCATAATGGTCGTTCATGATATGACAGTTGGCGCAGGTCATGGGATCATCGAACATATAGGATGCCCCATCCGCGTATATGAAAGTGAAGGAACCCATACCGACGATAGCGCCCAGTGTTACTCCCAACACCGCACCCAAGGCCACTCCCAATTGCAAAGCACGTTTTTTGCGTCCCATACTGCCCAACTCCCTCCGTTGCTCCAATTGTAAGATTCCAAACCACGGAATCCTGATTACCACCCTGGAATGAGTCAGTCATGCGGGATGCCACGTGATCGACTACCGATAATATCTTTTCATAATTTGACCACTATGTCAAGCTGTCACCTTATTATAGAAAAATAAACAGGTGTTTATGCTAATTAACACATGCTTTCGGTATTTTAACGGCCAAACCAGGCCAGGAGTCGTTCGATGGTGGAGCCGCCCTCTTTTCCGACTTCTTCGGGCATTGTGTTTTCTGAACCGGCCAGCACCGTACCTTCCAGGTGGGCGCCATCCATCTGCGCCCCCTCAAGTTGCGCGCCGCTCAGATTGGCTTCCTGGATGCAAGCCACACGCAGGTTTACACCCCGCAGATCGGCTTCCTGCAAGTCACACCAACGCAAATCAGCGCCTTTCATGTTTGCCCGCACCAACAGGCATTGACGCAACTTTGCCCCGCAAAAATCCACCCCTTCGAGATTGGCGTCGCTGAAGTTCACTTCCTCCAACGACGCATCTTCAAAATTCACGCCTTGCAAATTCGACGCTTGTAACTTGGCCCGGTTCATTTTTGCCATAAAAAAATCCGCCCCTTGCAAGTCGCAATGGGACAGATTCGCATCTTCCAGATTGGCGCTGGTAAAATTTGAGCCCTTTAACCGCGAGCCCGAGAAATCCGCCTTCTGTAAACGGGCCTGACTAAAATCGGCTTTTTCCAGATTACACCCACTGAGTTTATGCCCGGAAAAATTCAGGCCTTGGAAGTCTTCACCCGACAAATCAGGCATTACTGCACGATTATGGGCGCGCCAGGCTTTCCAGGATCGAGAGCCGGCCTTTAAGCAATTAACATGCTCTTTATTCGCCATGACTGCAACCCCCTTTCGTTATCCGACAGGGTTTTTTATGGGTCCTACACCCTCAAGATAGCATTCATGACCGGGACAAAACAAATTTTCTACCCTAATAACTGAATATACACAATTATCACTTGAAATACCGGACAATTCGCCTGGTTACAAGGCATCACGCTCTGCTTCCAACCGTTCTCGAGCCGCTTCGTTGAGCACATCCAGCTCTAGGAGCCGATCATACTCCACCCGAGCATCGTCGATCCGGCCCTGTTCTCCATAGAGCCTTGCCAGAGCCCAGTGCAAATCAAGATGATCCGGATACTTGCGCTGCGTGTCCACCAGAAGGGCCAAAGCCTCGTTTTCCCGATCCAGCGAAATCAGGGTATCTGCCCAATGCAACGCCAGACTCGCTTCACGATCTTCATCGATACAGTCGGCTGCCTGGGAGAACATTTGATCCGCCATCATCGAATCGCCAAAAGTGGCGTACACAATGCCCAGGTTCATATAGGCGCCACAGATCACCGTCCGATTGATTGCTTCAGCTCCCGCGCTGTCGGCATCCCCTTGTCGCTCAAGCATCGCTTGCGCCTGGT
>SKJD01000496.1 GCA_007116095.1 Candidatus Hydrogenedentota bacterium | reverse complement strand
TTCAGGTAGCCCAGGCGGCCGTTCGAGCGCGCTACCCGATGAATCCGATGCCAGACCCAGGCCGCGGAAATCTGGGCATGGTGATTGCCGAACTTCATCTCCAGCAAGGGCTTCCAGATGACGTCGTAGCCCTGTGGCGACAGCCAGCGCTTCAGCCAGGGCTTGGCGGGCAGTCGGTCGAGGGGCTTCCATTCCTGCCGCCACTTTGCCGCCAGTGCGAAGCAACCGAATCGGATGCGGTTCAGGAAAGTCAGGGGCCGGAAGCGGAGCAGGTCGAGGGCGCAGTTGAAGGGATAGTGTGCGCCGTCGTAATAGAAGCCCGTGGAGGCCTTTTTGAACTGTATCTCCCGTTCCAGGCCCAGCTCCCGGCACAGATCAAAGACGCCGGCGTCATCGCGGCAGAGGAAGTGGTAGAAATGTTCGGCGCGCACGCCGTTAAAGTCGAAGGTCGCCAGTAGACCACCCAGCGAGGCTTCCCGGTGAAAGACATGCACCTCGTGCCCCTGTTGCGCCAGGCGCAGCGCCGCTGTCAATCCCGAAATACCCGCCCCGATTATCCCGATTTTCATGCTTTCTCCTGCTTTTACGGCTCATGGATGCGTCCAGCAGAAGATAGTATAGGGAAAAGCGGCGATAAAGTCGACCACAGGGGCAGTGGGTCGAACCTGGGACTGTAGGGGCTAAGCGTGTATTCGCCCTGTTATAACCGCGAATACACGCGAATCACACGAACCTATTAACCAATTTTTTACCACGGAAAGCACGGAAAACACGGAATTTTTTAACGCAAAGGCGCAGAGGGAATTCGTGTTGGTTTATAGGTATGCGGTTACGTAAATGTACTGGATACCTGTCTTCGCAGGGATGACGTGGGTGGAAAACACTACCTACGCGGGCGAACACAAGGTTCGCCCCTACGCTTCGTTATGAATTGATAAGATCATTAAAGTAAATACACTACTTCCACCAATTCAGCACCAGCGGATGGCCGTCCATCGGGTCAAAATCCAGGCTGAAACGGAAGGGTCCCGGTATTTTGGAGCATTTTACAAGGAGGCTGTTTCGGCCCTGTCGCAGGTAGGCATTGAATCTTTCCGTGCCGAGGCTGTCCGCCGACACATGCTGTTCATGACTGAAGAGCGCCTGGCCATTCACCCAGACCTTCATGGCGTTCTGGACGCCCAGACTGACCTCGACTTCCACCCGCCGGTCGCAACTGAATTCGGCGTACGCATAGGCGGTGGCGTAGTCGTGCATGGGCGCTTGCTGGGTGAAGTTGCCCAAAGCTTTCTCGAAATCGAGCAGGTGTTCTTGCTCGCTATGGGTATGCCAGGGGCGCCAAGGCACGACCCGATCCCATCCCGGATAGGCGGCCTGAAAGTCGATTTGCTCTTCCGGCGGATAGATGGCGTCGTGGCCCTGCAACTCCCAGTTGGGAAAGTTACCAATAACCATCCAGCGCCGCAATTTCTGATTACGCATCAGGCGCAGCCACTCCACCGCCGACTGTGCTATCGGCAGCGGTATCTGACTTGGCACGGAACGCCGTTCAAAGTGCTGCACAAGATTTAACAACATGCGGTCCGCGACCGGATCATCCTGGTGATGCTCCAGTAACGGCATGTGCAGAAACACAATCCGTCCACTGCCATAACGTCGCACCAGGATGTTGTTACCCCACCATACTTCCCGAGAGCCTGTAGCCCGCCCAGGGCGTTCCAGCGTCATGTGCCCGCTGATATCCTCTTCCCCCGTTTCAACGAAACTATGCTGAGGCAGGATGTTTCGGTAAGGCATCCGCATAAAATCGCGTGCTGGCAGGCCTTCAAATATCGGATGGAGCTTGGCGTAATGCCCCAATACCTGGCTGTCATTGCACAGCGGACGGCTCGTGGCGCTCAGGCTCATTTCCGGTTCCAGTTGCTGCGCGAGGCTGTTCCAGTCCGGCGGCGGACTGAAGAACAAGGCAATGGCCCCGCCTTCCACCTGCGCCAAAATCTGCATCAGCTCGTTTTCCGGATAAGCAAGAATGCTATTGGCCAGGGGTGGAATGATATGTATCGGGGCCAGCAGGTTGTCTGGTTTGAACAACTCATTGCAGGACGGACTCCACTGGCCGTTGGGGTCCAGCATATGCACCCGTATGCGTTCCTGGCCTTCCGGGAGCGCCGGATTCGGCTTCATCACATAGAGTTCAATATGGTTCTGGGCGATAAGCTGGTTTTCCTGGGAAACACGCACAACAAAGCGGTGGGTTCCGGTGGAACCCGAAGCGGCTACCGAGCCGCTCCAGAGCGCTTTGCCCGGTTTCGGTAGTTTCACGCTGCGCCGTTTCTTCCACAGTACCTGGTTTGTCGGCCCCACCAGTTGTAACGAGAGTTCCGCACGGCCTTCCAGCCGCTTTTCATTGACAAGGTAAATGGTCAACGGCGCCTCTTCACGGGGCTTGAGGTTGGTCGTGGCGATGTCGATGAGGGGACGCATGCAGGCTTGCAGTTCCTGCATCGATTGGTAGAGCGCAGGTGCGGCATCCTGCTCCATCGCCGATTTCCAATAGCAGCTTCGATAGCAATATCCGGCCAGGTTGGGGTTGTTGCGCAGGGCGTCCAGGTGATCCCGGATGGCGTCAAACTCCAGTTGCATCAGGCCCTTGAGATAGTTGTTGAACTGCCCAAAGACACGATCCAGGTTACGCTCCTGAAATATCTTTTCCTGTGCCTGACGCTCCGGGTTATTCTCGGTGGCCAGCCTGCGAATCTGCTCCAGTTGGGTGGGATACCCAAAAGCACTCAACAGGCTCAGGCGACTGCCGGAGCCCATCTTCCGCAGATAGTGTTCCGCCTCTTGGGGCGCCGGAGCCGCATGATGGAAGACCGGCGTGTCCATGATTTCCAGGTGGCTTCGATAGGGACGGCTGTAATATTGCAAGCCCGGACCCGGCAGGGATTCCGAGTCCATAAAAATCAACCGGGAAGGGTCCAGACTGCGCAGCGTTGCGGCCTGCCCCTGTAATTCGGGCAGGGCTTCATCATCAGCCTGCGGTACGATGCGCGGTTTGGGCAGTGCGGGAAAGCTTGCGCGCCAAACGACCAGGGCGGGGTGGGCGCCATGACGCCAGATAAAATCCTGAACCGCTTCCGGCATCTCGGGAGATGCGTCAAAGCGCAATCCTGGTGACTGTAGCAGCACCAGTATCCCCTGCGCATCCGCGGCTTCCAGCAGATTCTCCGGAAAAGGGGTTGCTGTATAAAGGGCATTGAATCCGGCCTGGCGGGCGCACGCGATCAGACGATGCGCCTCATCGCTGCGGTAGGCCAGCATCTGGCGGTTGGCGTTGCGCATGATTTTTAGGTACAACGGCCGGTTGTTCAGGTAAAAGCGCTGGTCTTTTACCGTAAACTCACGCATCCCGAAAGGCGTCTGTAAACAGTCCACGACCTTCGCCGAACTTGGGTCTTCTTGATCCAGCAGTTCGACCTGCAAGGTGTATAGCGTGGGCTTCTGCGGTCGCCACATCTGGAACTCGGGAAAGTCGAGTATCAACTCCTCCCCGGTTTCAATTAACTGATTTTCTGTGTTGAGCACCTGAAGCCGCACCGGCAAATCCACATTTTTCTGGATTTGCACCACAATACGCTTACGCCGGATGTCCGGATGAATCTGTACGGCTTCGATGTGTTGGCGGGGCATGCAGCGCAGGGCGACGTTGCCGATGGCCTGGGGCGCGGCGTCCAGTCGTATTGACAGGAAGTTGTCCGAGTCACGCAGGTGGGCATGCACAGGCAGGCTGAAAGGCAACAAAGTCGTGCTTTGGGTGCTGAGATGCTGGCCGTTCAGCCAGATGGAAGCTTTTGTGGGGAAGCCTTCAAAGTGCAATTCACAATGCCGCTGTTGAAACGCCTCGGCGGGAAGTGAAAAGCGATGAAATAGCCAATGGGGTATGGCTGCGCGGGTGTGATCATGAGATGTCTTGGGCGCGACCGATTTGGCGTGATAGGGAAGCTGTATAGCCGATCCCGCTGGCGCCTTTTCGGGCTGATGCCACTGGGCATTGATGCCAATATCGCCGGCATCTTCCAAAAGACACCAGTTTTCATTCAAAGAAAGAACGTCGCGCAACAAACTCATGATTCAAATTCTCTGTCGGAGCACACTGGCTCCTTGGGTTCAAATACAATTATTAAGGGAACCGTAGTATAGAAGTTTTGCCCTTCAGGATGCAAATTTCAGGCCGAAGCAGGTATCCTGTTGGGCCTGGACGACGTCGGTTGCATGATTATACCGGGCGTCGCGTCGTGTTGCTATGAAGAACCTCAAACACCTGGTCGACTACCTGAGCTTGAATGATGCCTGATACTGCCCAAACGCCGCCCAAAACCGACACCGCAATCCCCTTCGATGCGCCGCTTACCGTGTTGCCGGGCATAGGCGCGAAGCGTGCGGAGAATCTGGCGAAATTGGGCCTGGGCACGGTCGGGGATTTGCTGTTTTATTTTCCACGCACCCACCAGGACCGACGGCACATCACACCGATTGCCGCGCTTGAGCCCGGGGAGCACGCCACGATTCAGGGCACGATCATTTCCGCCCATGCCCGGCGCATGTCCCGTGGGCTCAATGCCGCCCAGGTCAAAGTCGAAGACGAGACCGGCCAGATGGCGCTGACCTTTTTTGGGCAGGGCTATCTTGCTCAAAGCGCCTTTCAGGCCGGGAATCGCTGCCTCTTCTCGGGGGTGGTCCAGGAATACAAGGGCTTAACCCTGAACAGTCCCAGCTACGAGCTGTTGAGCGATGATGCCGAGGACCGCGTGCATACCGGGCGTATTGTGCCGGTCTATGCCCTGCGGGAGGGTGTTTCGCAGCGCTTGCTGCGCAAGTGGATATACGACGCGCTTGCTCTCCTGCATGGTGCGCTGGTCGAGACCTTGCCGGAAGCGTTGTTGATTCGCCGGAAGCTGCCGCCCCTTGCCGAGGCTTTACCGAGCGCCCATTTCCCGGAAACTCCGGAAGCGGCCCGGGCGGCGTTGGCGCGGTTTGCCTACGAGGAACTGCTGATGCTGCAACTGGCGGTATTGGCCGACCGGGCCGCGCGGCAAGTGGATCATGGGATAGCCCACCGGATAAACGGGCCCATACTTCGGGGGCTGCATGACGCCTTGCCCTTCACCCTCACCGACGCCCAGGAGCGCGTCATCGCGGGCCTGCTGCGGGACATGGCTTCCCCCGCGCCCATGGCCGCGCTGCTACAGGGCGATGTGGGGAGCGGGAAGACCGTGGTTGCTTTGCATTGTCTGGCGGCGGCGCTGGATGGCGGGCATCAGGTGGCCTTCATGGCGCCCACGGAAATTCTCGTGGAGCAGCATTACCGGAGTTTGGCGCCTTTGCTGGCTCCGTTGGGCGTGCGGGTAGCCCAGCTCACCGGGGCCATTGTCGGGGCAAAAAGCATTCGTAAGGAGCTGGCCCGAGGCGATATTCAGGTGGTGTTTGGGACGCACGCACTGTTTCAGGAGAGCACAAGCTTCAAACGGCTGGGGCTGGTGATCATCGATGAACAGCACCGCTTCGGGGTGCTGCAACGGAATGCGCTCCTTGGCAAGGGGATGCGACCGGACTTGCTGCACATGTCGGCGACGCCCATCCCCCGCACCCTGGCCCTGACGCTCTACGGCGGGATGGATGTCCATATCCTGGACGAGTTGCCTCCTGGGCGCAAACCGGTCAAGACCCGCAGGATTCCTGACAGCAAGGTTACGGACCTCTATCGCTACCTCGTGACCCAGGCCGAAGCGGGTCGACAGAGTTACATTGTCTGTCCGCTGATTGAAGAGGGCGAAGAGACGCGCAATCTAAAAGCCGTGGTCGAGCACTACGAAGATTTATGCGCCGGGCCGCTGGCGTCGCTCCGGGTCGGTCTGCTGCATGGGCGCATGAATTCCCAGGAGAAGGACGAAGTGATGGCGGCTTTCAAGGCGGGCGCGCTCGACGTGTTGGTGGCGACAACGGTCATTGAGGTCGGCGTGGATGTGCCCAACGCCACGACGCTGGTCATAGAAAATGCGCCGCAATTCGGCCTGACCCAGTTGCATCAGCTTCGCGGGCGTGTGGGCCGGGGCGACGCCCAGGCGTATTGTTTTCTCCTGGGCAAACCGAGCACCCCCGAGGGCCGCGAACGCCTGGATACGCTGTGCCGGGAAGCCGATGGCTTTGCCATTGCGGAGGCGGACTTGCAACTGCGTGGCCCGGGCGAATTCACGGGCATCCGGCAGGCGGGCCTGAGCGATCTGCGTACGGCGGACCTGGCCCGGGACGCCGATCTGCTTGACCAGGCCCGGATAGACGCTGCGGAAATCCTTCGACAGGCAACCGACGATCCTGATTGTCCCTACGCCGCATTGCTCGAACGCGCCCGACGCATACTCCTGGCGACGTAGTTGTTCTGAATAATCAACTACAGCGGCGCGCCCAGGAGTATGGCCTCCACCTCGGACTCCAGCTCGGGAGCCAGGTTCTGGGCCTGTCGGAAGCTCATTTCGGCTTCTCCCACATCGCCCATGGCCAGGGCGGCTTTCCCGTAGAGCATGGCTGCCGAAGCGATTTCACCGCGGAACCGGCCCAGCATTTCCCGGCGCTCGGGTTGTAGCGCGGCGTTCAAGAGGAAGGCGAGCGTGTCCCGGGCCTCGGCATGGTTTTGCTGCTGAAAGTGAATTTTACCCAGGGAATGATAGACCTCAATCTCTTCGGGCAGGAGATAGTCCGGGGTCAGGTTGTTGGCGACCTTGTCCTCCCGATACAGCGCAAGAATATGCTCCCAGTGCCGTCGCGCCCCGGAGAAATTGCCTTCCAGGTCTTCATACGTCACGGCCAGGTTGTGGTGTACGCGGATGGTGTTCGGGTTTTGCGCCAGGGTTGCGCGGAAAAGGCGTTCGTTGCTCTTCCAGTCTTCATTGCGTTGCACGGTCAGGAGAATGAAGAGGAGACAGAGGGCCCCCACCAGCACCGCCTTGCCGCGTCGCCAGGTATAGCTGTGGGGCAGATGCGCGTAAAGCAGCTCGGCCATCGCCCACCAGAAACCGGCCATCGGCACGTACATCCAGTGCTCCGCCATGGGGGCGTTCAGGGGGAAAAGTCCGGATATCGGCAGCCAGGCCAGGAAGAACCAGCCCAACCCGATTGCAATGCGGTTGTGTCCGCCCCGGACGGCCCAAACCAGCAGGCCGATCAGCATCGCCAACACTACCAGTCCGATCAGGGCGGTAATCAGGCCTACATGATCGAGGCTGCGCTCCATGTGGAGTCCCGTGGGGATAAAAAGCAGGCGAATGTACAGGGCGAAGGCCTGGACGACTTCTACGAGCCGCGTCAGGAAGGGCGCCGCCTCCATGGCGGTGGTGGTGTCGGCAAAGTGCAGCACGGTGCTGCGCAAGTACCCGTAGATCAGTACAATGATCAGGGCTGGCGCCAGCGGCAATGCGCGTTGCTTCAAAAGCGCCTTGCGGGATACCGGACCCTCCGATTCTCCGTTCCGGGCAATGGGTAGCAGAAAGATGCACAGCCCCAGCAGCAGCGGGAAGATCAGCGTGGATTCCTTGCTCAACAAGCCCAAAATAAAGGCGAGACTCGAAAGGATGATTCCCGCAATGCGTTTTCGTTGGCTGCCTTCCCAGAGCCCAAAATACAGCCCGAGGAAGATGAAGACCCCGGACATCATGTCGGCGCGACCGCTGATATAGGCGACCGCTTCGGTGTGTAGCGGATGCACCACAAAAATGAGCGGGACGGTGAAACTGACGAAGCGTGGCGCGCCGAAGCGGTGCAGCAGTAGACAAAGCAGCACGGCGGCGGCCAGGTGCCACAGCAAGTTGCTGATATGAAACAGAAGCGTGGATACGTCCGGATAGGGCAGGTCGGGGTTGCTGTCCCGGACGGGATCATGGCTTAACCAGAAGTCCAACATGAAACTCGCGGCGACCAGAGGGCGGTAAAAGTTGCCCTGGCCCCGACCGAAGGCGTGCTGGTCCTCTTTGAAGAGCTGTGTAAACTGGCCGGGGTCTTGAACATGCCGGTGCAACAGGACGGAAGAGACGTCATCCCAAACCCAATCGCCGTCCAGGGTGTTGAAATAGGCTATGGTCCCCAACAACAGGATTGCGACCATCGATACGATAAAAAACGCATTTTTCTGCATGGATATCCGTTCCACAAGCACTTGTTGTGCAGCCCGAAGGGCAATTACTTGATAAAATTACTTCGTCAAAATAGGTTTCAGCAGGTATACTAGGTGCAAAGCGTGCAACATGACTGCGGGGATTTGCGTGTGCAATACCTTACGTTGGCGCTCGCGTGACTTCAAGTTTTTACCCCTAACGGACCCAAAGTCCGGTTTATGCGCTGCTTAGCCAGGAGGAGGATTTGGATTTGTTATCGAAACAGGCGCCTGAAACCCCCTACATTGTAATTGATCAGCCCAACGTCGCTACACAAACCGTGCCGTTAAATAGAACTGTTATCGTGTTGGGCCGCTCCGATCAATGCGATGTGACGCTAACGGCGGACGAGGTTTCCCGGAGCCATGCCAAAATCCATATACAGAACCAGCGTGTGGTGTTGGTGGATCAGAAGAGCATGAACGGCACCTATGTCAACCGGCAGCGTATCGTTGAGCGGGTGCTCTCCGACGGCGACGAAATCTGGTTCGGCAGCAAATGTCGTATCCTCTTCCGGAACCCGTTGCAATCGGATATGGACAAGCCGGAAGGGCTAAAGCCCGATAGCTCGCTCAACGAAGACATGGACCGCATTCGGGCCGAAATGGACCGGGTTGGCAACAGCATGACCCTGATCGGCCAGGCGCGCAAGCCGGAGCAGGCCGCGGAACCCATTTCCTCGGCCACGGAAATGGACATTATGAAGATGGGCCGGGCCTACCGCCGGCTGGCGGCCTTGCACAAGGCGGGTCAGGTGATGGCCTCCAACTTCGATCTGGACAACCGCCTGGGCAATGTGCTGGACCTCACGATAGAGGTGTTGGACGCCAACCGGGGCTTCGTGGTGCTGCGTGAGGCCGACGGCGAGCTGAAGGTGCGGGTGGCCCGCCAGATGGCTACGGAAATCAGTACAGGCAGCCCCAGCATGGGAATCGCCCGGCAGGTCGTCGAACACGACGAACCGGTGCTTATGGTCAACCGCCAGACCGACGAGATTTTCGGATCGCGTGACAGCATCATTCGCGAAAACATCCAGAGCGCGATGAGTGTGCCGCTGAAGGTCGTAGATCGTGTGCTCGGGGCGATCTACCTGGATACCCGCCAGGACGGCATCCTCTTCAACGAAGAAGACCTGGAACTCTTCGCTTCCATGGCGTACCAATGCGCGCTCGCCATTGACAACGTCACCTTGCATCAGAAGGTGGTGCTGGAAGAAAAGAATCGGATGAATCTGGGGCGTTTCCTTTCCCCGGCTATCGTGAATAAAATTCTGAACGAAGACAGCTCCCTGGTATTGGGCGGCCAGAAGACCTGCGTAACGACGTTGTTTTGTGACATTCGCGGTTCCAGCAAACTCGCCGAACAGCTCTCGCCCGCCGAGTTGGTCCGCACCCTGAACGAGCATTTCACCGCCATGACCGAAATCGTCTTTCAGCACCAGGGCACCCTGGACAAGTACATCGGCGACGAGATCATGGTGCTTTTCGGAGCGCCCCTGGCCCTGGAGGATGCGCCCTATCAGGCCGTGTTGACGGCGATGGCGATTCAACAGAAGAACCAGGAACTCAATCACAAGCGTAGCGAACAGGGTCTCCCCCACCTTCAACTCGGTATCGGAATCGAGACCGGCGAGGTGATCGCCGGGTATATCGGCTCTCCCATGCGCATGGACTTCACTGTGGTCGGCGACCGCATCAACACGGCAAAACGTCTGTGTGACATGGCCGGACCCGGGATGATAGTGGTGGGCATGGATACCTGGCAGTCCCTGGCGGATCGGGTGCGGGGCAATCCGTTGGGGACGTTGCTATTGAAAGGCAAGGATCGTCCGGTGTATGCCTATGAGATCGTGGCGCTGCTGGACGCCGACGCGGAGATTGACCCGGAGCCGACAAAAGCCAAGGGGTAAGGCGATCAGTCGGCCAGGAAGCGGCGGTAGATTCCAAATAGGGCCAGGCCAAGGCCGAGTAACACCAGTGCATGCGCGCCCCAGCGATAGCCGGAAAATCCTGCTGCGCTTGACCCGGGTTCGTTGCCCGGGGCTTCTGTCGCGCCATACGTCCCTACTTCGCCGGGCGTACTGTCGCTCCCATTGACTTCCGCCGCCATGGCCGCCGCCCGTTCAGCCAGGGCGATGTCTTGTTCCTGTACAGGCAACACCCCGGTGTCCAGCCGCATCAGCACATAATCAGCGTCCTTGTAGCCCTGTTCAATGCGATTGGCGCGTAAAGCCCGGGGTTCGGAGTCGATCCGGATATTCCGGAAGAGCGTGTTGTGTGTTGCGGGCTCCTGCCAGGGGTAGTCGTAAATCAACGTCACTTGCTGGTTGTTCGATAAATCCGGGGTGCTGTCCAATATCCATTCCCCATTCACTTGAAGTGCAGCATAATCACGTTCCTCGGAGTCGGGATACGTGATCACGAAAGTACGCACATCTTCGGGCACCGGGCCCCAATAGGCGCTGGCGCCAAAACTTATTAGCAAAGTATGAATGGTGATGTAGGCCAGAGAATACATACAAACCTCTCACTGGGCGCATGTTATGTGCTACCCAGGCGTTATCGTTGCTGACGGCAGGCCTGTGCGCTGCCGTTGTGCATATTATACCAGCCTCTCACTCAGGGACCATCCAACCTTACAACACAGGCCGTACAAACACAAATTGTGGGCAATTTCGGCGCATTCCGGCGTTTGTTCAAATTCGTATTTATCCGCTATAATGGAAGGTCCATTTTTATGCCCGATACCGGGAATCCAAACGCGCTGTATGGAATCCCGCACCAAGCCGGTCCTGGAATGCCTCGAAAGGAGAACGCCGCATGCGACATGGCGCCAGTTTGCTCGCTTCACTGGAAGGGATGAGCCGCCTTGCCTACCAAATCGCCGAAGAGCTGTCCGATAAAAGTCGCTCCGGGCTAACTGTGCGTTTTCTCGCGAAGAAGCTGGAAATTCCCGATGAGGAAGTCGAGTACCTGGTGGATGTCTATGATCGTCTGTTTTATGCCGACATCTCCCGGATAAAGCTGGCTCCGGACGGACAGCATGTTATTAAGCGCATTGCGGAGAGCTTAAGCAGCCAGGGGGATTTTAATGCATTTGCAAACAGAATTCGTAGCATGTCGCAAAGTGAATTCGGGCTTTTTATGGCGCGTTTCTCGCATCACATGAGCATGAACCGGACGGACTTTGCTAATTGGTTTGTCAATAGGTATTACGACACGCCAAGCAATATACGGAATTGCTTGCAGGACCTTAATGTCTCGAAGACGGCCCATGAAGTCTTTGACTTGCTATGGGAGTCCCCCAAAGGAATTATGCCAGCCGGCCAACTTCGGGCGCTGCATGGCGGCTCCGACGCCGAAGTAGAGCAGGCAATCTGGGAGCTCGTGCAACATTGTTTGTTGTATGAAATGTTCCGCTTTGACAACGAGGGACGCTTGGTGCGGGTAGTGGCTTTGTTGGCGGAAATACGACAGTATAGAGAAAGTATGTCGAAGGTTGCCCCCGTGCCGATGCTGGAGACGCTGGATGCGCCGGAGTCTGAAGGGAGTGATCTGGGGATTCAGCTTTCCGAAAGCATAGGACATATCGTGATCGCCCTGGTGGGGGGGGCTGCCCGAATGCGCAAGTCAGGCGGGTTGTACAAAGAGGATCAAAAGCGCGTTGAGGACTTGGTCCCTCCCGGCGAGTATCTGAATGTGGACGCCTGTATCTGGATAGCAGAGGTGAACGATTGGCTGGATGTCTCGAAGGACAATCTGGTCGTGGCCGGTCAGTGCTTAGATGCACTTATAAGCATGAGTCGTTTTGAGCGGCATATAGCGTTGGATGACTTGTTACAGCATGTCCGCGATTATGCAATTGCAAAAAATACATTGCAGGTGATAAATGCGGACCTGGACAACACGACCTGGTATCTCATGGAAGACCTGGTGGAGTATGCGGCGCGATCGGCAGCAAGGGATGAAGACGGCATATTGCAGCAGATGGATAATGGCGTCTTGTGCTATGCCAACCCCAGCAACACGGAAGTTGTCCGCGACTGCCTGACGCGCACGTTGCAGTGTGAAATGCATTGGTTGGGTCTGGTGGCGCATTTGCGTCGGGGCAATCAATTATATATTCGCTTCACCACTATGGGTATAGCCTTTTTGCGAGGCGACTTCCCCAAAGAATTGTATGCGCAGTTCCCGGACAAGGGTTGTGAATTTGTGGTACAGCCCAATTTCGAGGTTGTTGTTCCCAGCGATCAGATTGATCCCCTGAAAATGCTTCCGCTGGAGCGCTTTGCCGAGCGCAGCGGAAGCGATCAGGCGCGCATATACACATTGACCAAGGTGCGCTTTACGCAGGCGATGCAGTCGGGCCATGATCCAAAGGAATTCGTCGTCTTTTTGCTCAAGCACAACCGTATGGACGAGCTGCCCCCCAATGTCGTGATGACCCTGGAAGACTGGATGGGCGGGATGAAGCGCGTGAAGATACGTACCTTGCACATCGTGGAGTCCGAGGACCCACTGGTTATCGCCGAGATTGCGCACCAGCGCCGGTATAACCAATACATCCAGCATATCGACCCGAACAGTATGCTGAATTATAAGGGGATCAGCAAGGCAAAACTCGCCAAGCTCCTGGAGAAAGACGGGTATCTCATAGACTGAACGCCCGGTAGCCGTAGCGGCATGGCCTGTAGTGCGGACCATACCGTAGTTGACGCGATGCACGTTGGGCATGGCAAAGACCGGCGGTAATGTGAGAAAATGACGGCTTACGGAAGGGGCTTGCGCCACGGCAGAATATCAGGAGTCGTGTCACAAGACCGTTAATAGCAGTAAACCCCATGGGACGGCGGCCATGCGCAATTTTATCACCAGATTGGGTGAACACAAAGAAAAACTCTATGCGTCCCTGGAACGGGGCAAGCAGTTTGTCTCACACGATGTCTGGCATATCGGCGCCCCTGGGGAGCCCATTCCCAATGGGTTCATCACGAAACATGTCCGGGCGATCATCCTGGTATCACGGGGAATTACCGACGAAACCCTGTTGCTGCGGGCGGCGGCGCTGACCTTCGCCACCATGCTGTTTCTGGTGCCGTTTCTGGTCTTTCTCTTTTATTTCATCACGACATTTCAGCTCGGCGATCGGATGTACAGCACGATCTCCGATAACCTGAACACCCGCATAGAAAGCCTGATCGAGGACCGTAACATCCCGTTTATTTCCTCGCCGGGAGTATCGGAAAAAATTCCTGAAGACGCAGTGGGTGCGCCGGAGGCTTCCGCGCCGGAGGTCGATCCCGAGGCGCTGGCTGAAGCCTATGACGAACGGCTCATCGACCAATTGATGGAAACCATGTTCCCCATCTTTACCGAGGAATCCGGTATCGGGGAAGACGGAGACTTCGAGGATCCCATCAAAGTGCTGATTGATCTGGCCCAGAACAGCGCTACCAACCCGCAGACCCTCGGGTTTACCGGTATCCTGTTCATCCTCAGCACCGTCTTCGGCTTCATGCGCAACGCGGAATCGGCTTTCAATGGCATCTGGGGCGTCAAGCAGAGCCGGAATTATTTTAAGTCGCTAAAGACCTATTTTCTGATCACGATCCTGATGCCCTTTGCGGTCGCGGGCTTCACCGGAATGTCGGCGGCCCTGGCGAGTGAGGGCATCGCACTGAGCCTGGGGCCACTGGCCATTATCATCCGCTGGTTTCAGATTCTGATCGTGTGCCTGACTTTCAGTCTGCTCTACTATTTTGTGCCGAACACCAAGGTGCAGTACAAATACGCCTTCTTTGGCGGTCTGGTGGCGGGCATTCTCTGGGGCCTCACGGCGTGGGCCTACGTGCGCTTCCAGTTCGGCATGGCCAACTACACGCCTTTCTTCTCGGGCTTCGCGCTCTTTCCGCTCTTCATGATGTGGATATATGTGAGCTGGATGATCCTGCTCTTCGGAGCGCTGCTGACCTTCGCCTACCAGAACGAAAAGACCTTCGCCATGGAGCGGCTCTCCGAGGCCGCGAGCATCGCCTATAAAGAAGCCCTGGGGCTGCGGACGCTCATTGAGCTGTCCCGTCGTTTCAAGCAGGGCAAGCGGGGGCTGACGCCCACCCAGATGGCTGAGGCCTGGAACGTGCCCACACGAATGGTGAATGACGCGCTCGAATACCTGGGCAAGGCGGGCATGGTCACGGCCTGTGTCACGGAACCGGTCACCTACCAGCCCTCCCAGGCGCCCGAGAATATTCGCGTCGCCGATGTCATGAACGTCCTGCGCCAGGAGGGACAGGATCCTTCGCTCCTGCGTGATGAGCCGCATTACAAGCCCTTTTTTGCGGCGGTGGCGCGCTTCAACCCGGACACCCTGTCGAAGAACATCGCGCAACTGACCGAAGAACTGCCGGAGTCGGATCCGGAAAACAACAACTTTGATGCGTAACAGGAGACATTTATCGCCATGTTTTTACGTGGGAAATCCGCTTTAGTCACCGGCGCCGGTCGGGGAATCGGTCGCGCCATCGCTATGGCCTTTGCGGAGGCGGGCTGCGATTTGTGCATCTGCTCCAGAACGAAAACAGAGCTGGAGGCGACCCGGGAAGCTATTTTGGCGTTACGTACGTCAACCCGTGTGATCGCGATTCCCTGTGATGTCGCCGACGCCGACCAGGTCCGGCGTGTGGTTGCACAGGCCCAGGCGGAATTCGGAAAGATTGACATCCTCGTGAACAATGCGGGCTACGCGGCATTCAAGCCTTTCTGGGAGATGGATTTCGCCGCCTGGCAAAAGACCCTGGACGTGAACCTCAATAGCATGTTCCACTGTATCCAGGCGGTGCTGCCGGACATGATGGAACGGCGTAGCGGGCGGATCATCAATGTCTCCAGTGTGACGGGGCTCAAGCCGATTGAAAACCAGAGCGCCTACTGCGCGGCGAAGCATGCGGTCAACGGGCTGACCAAGTCCCTGGCGCTTGAGTTGCGCGACTACCAGATAGCGGTGCACGCCTTGTGTCCCGGCGGCGTGGCGACCCGGATGACGGAGGAAGCCATGCCCGATCGTGACAAGGCGGACTTCATGCAGCCCGAGGATATTGCGCATGCGGCGTTGTTTCTGGCCACCATGTCGCCACAGATGACCACGGACATCCTGCCCCTCCGCCGTTTCGCAAGCACGCCCTTGGGATGATGTCTATGCCGCCCCATGCCCCGAAAGAGGAATTCCCCATGCCCGCCGACGACAAGCTACCCAAACAGACCGATATCGAGCCGGTGGTCAACGTCGAAGGCGAGCTGGAGCGGATCGTCTTTGAGAATCCGGAGAACGGTTTCCTGGTTGGCCGACTCCGCGTGGAAGAACAGCTCGAACCGATCACTTTCGTCGGAAGCATGCTGGCCGTGTCGCCCGGAGAAACGCTTCGATTGCGCGGCCGCTGGGTCGATGACAAACGCTTCGGTAAGCAGTTGCAGGTGGTGTCCTTCGAGACGCTGCAACCCGAGACCGTGCAGGGCATCGAGAAATACCTTGGTTCCGGGCTCATCGCCGGCATCGGACCGACCTATGCCAAGCGGTTGGTCGAAAAATTCGGGCGGGACACCCTGCGGGTCATCAGTGAAGAGCCCCACAAATTGCGTCGCGTCGAGGGCATCGGCAAAAAGCGCCTGGCGCAGATTCAGGAAGCCTGGGAGTCGCAAAAGTCGATTCAGTCGATCATGGTTTTTCTGCAGGGCCACGGCATCACCCCCGCCCAGGCTACCAAAATTTACCGCCGCTATGGAGACAACGCCCTGGCCGTGCTGCGGGCGAATCCCTACTGCCTCGCCGAAGACATTGCGGGCATCGCTTTCCGGGGGGCGGACGCCATCGCCGCGAAGTTGGGGATTGCGCGGGATTCGGAGGTGCGCATTGCCGCCGGAATTAGTTACCAACTGCGGCAGGCCGCCCAGGAGGGGCATGTCTTTCTGAAGCTGGGCGAAGTCCTGGAGGGGGCTGCGGCGATCCTGGAATTGCCCGAAACCTATGTCCGGGAACGTTTCGAGCTGGTGCTGCCCGCCTGTCGGGTGGCGCGGGACGAAGACCGGATTTACCTGGAATACCTCTACAAGGCCGAGACGGAGTGCGTGAAGCTCTTGCAGCGCCTCCGGGACACCCCCATCGAAAGCATTCCAATCACGAGCTTTCCGAATGCCTTGAAATGGGCGGAGAAGAAATTCGATATTGGCCTTTCCGTCGAGCAAAAGCAGGCCATCGAACAGGGTATCCGGCAGAAGGTCAACATCATCACCGGCGGTCCGGGTACGGGGAAAACAACGGTCATTAACAGCCTGCTGGCGATCCTGGAGCGCAAAGGTTATTCTTTCCTGCTCGCAGCGCCCACAGGCCGCGCCGCCAAGCGCATGGAGGCCGCGACCGGACGCGAAGCCGCCACCATACACCGCATGTTGGACTTCAATCCCCACCGCGGTCGTTTCGAGCGCCATGCGGGCAATCCGCTGCACACGGATTTGATCGTCGTGGACGAAGTCTCGATGCTGGACATCCAGTTGATGTACCAGCTCCTCCAGGCCATACCGACCTTCACCCGCCTGATCCTC
>SKJD01000482.1 GCA_007116095.1 Candidatus Hydrogenedentota bacterium | reverse complement strand
TCTTGCTTGCGCAGCATGAGGACGCCTGGGGCGCCTGTTTTCATCCGGGGCTGTTGATGCATTGGGCAACGCGATTGCATCAATGGGTAGCGGAGGTGGACGACGCGACAGGCATCACCCGTTTCGGCGATTTCCATTATGTCCGCCTCGATAATTTTCTGCTGGTTTCCACCGAGCGCGGTTATCTCCGGGCCACCCTGGAAGCGCCCCGGACTGCAGAGACCAACATCGTTGCCCTGGATAGCCTGGCCTTCCAACGCCTGACGGATGAAGAGGAGCTCAATCTGGAGCTTCAGGCCAGTCAGGACCTCTTTTTACGGGGCTACCTACGTGCCGAACATTTCACCGGGGAGCGGCGTCCCATTGCCACGCTCTCGCTTCCCGAGGCAGAAGCCGCCCCAATAATTACCTTGGGCAGCGCGGACTGGGAAGACGTTCGTGTAGTCCTTGATCAGCTCACTACCCCGCTACTCAAAGCGATAGCGCCAGAGGAATCACCTGACTGGATGCTCTTACGGGATTTTCTTCACCCCTTAACAGATCATATTGGGCATACAATTGTGCAAGCGCTGGAGGCGGGAGCCAAGAGTCCGGTCTATTGGATGCTCGCTGAGATTGATACCACAGCACCCGTTCCCTTGCCTGTGGGGGCGTTGTTGCAAGAATCAGCCGCGTCAATAGGGGAAGAATCGCTGCTTCAGCAGCTTTCCATGTCCCTGGATGCGCTTCCTCTTGAGGGAATTCCTTATTATTGGGGCAATTATGAGGGGCTCCAATATCCGTTTTGGGGCGAAAAGCTGACGCTTTGCCTGGCGGAAGACAGCAACTTTACCTACCTCACCTCGCAGGAGCCAATGATGCATGCATTGATTGGAAATACGGCGCCGGATCGGCGCCTGCGCGGCAATATGTTGCTGGCCCTGAACTGGACGGCCCTGGGAGCAACGCTCCACGAGCACCGTCGCCAACAACCTGCCCTATGGCCGGGAGATGCAGGCGCAGCGCCCTGGGGAGCAACACAGCGCCTGGAAACCTACCTAGACATATTGGAGGAGCTCGGCGCCCTGGAACTGGTCGGAGAGACCAGCGACGGCATGCTGACTTTTCATGGCTATCTGGCCCGGGCGTTGCCGTCATGAGGAGCGTAGTATTGCTGCTTCTTCTTGGGCTATGCGTGTTGCTTGTCTCCATGGGGGGAGGTGCAGCGGAATCCAGGCCAACAATGCAGGCTTTGGGCAATGGCCACCTGGGCATCAGCGTAGATGCACAGGGGCGGGTCTTTTCCACGCGTTGGCCAGGCGTGGGGCATTTCGAACACCTTACCGCCGCACTTCGTATGTACTCACTGGATACACAGCTCGACACCTCCTACGGCGCAGGTTGGAGTCTGTACGATGGGGAAGCGTACCGTTTGCCGGATGATTATGTTATTGAGGCTAATCCGGTTGCGTCTGAGTTGCGTGCTCGGATGTTTTGGCGCGAAGCTGAAGTTGTCGTGCAACACACAGTTTTTATTTCGGCCCCGGAGGAAGGCCGCCCCGATGTATTGGTGGACCAGGTCGACCTGCTGGAGACAGGGGATAATGACGATCTGGAACTTGTCTGGCGCTATGCCTTTCAGCCAAGCATCGAAACCATCGCTGAATTGCCCGGGGGGCTGGGAATGTGGTCGCAGTCGGGGGATGCCGGACTATTAAATTGGGGGCGGGATGCTTCCATTTTCGGCTATGTTCCCGACCCGGAGGAACGCTTTGCCTGGGACCGCTTTGTTGATGAAGAAAGTCCTGACCAAGCCGGCATGGAGCGTCTGGGCCGGGGCTGCTGGATCGTAACTTATGCCGAACCTGCGCCGGCAAGCATTTTGCGGGAAACAGCTCAGGGTGTTGCTACGCTGGACATGGGGTTAATCCGTCCTGTTGCGCCGCTGAACCTGCATTTCAAACTCGATTCCGGGGTGACGACCCATACGGTATACACCCTGTTCGGTGATAATTTCGCGATCATTGAGGCTGGTAAAGCCTTGTTGCGAGAAATGGATACCGCAGGGTTGTTGGAGGAAGCGCAGTCATTTTGGAATGGACTGCATGAGCACCGGGAGGCGCAACTCGATATCCCCGTTGTGTCTGAAGCTGTTTTGGAGAATCAGGAAACACTTCGGCAAGTGGCGCGATTGGGCCTGGCTTTCCATCGGGATCGCGTGGGGAACGGCGTAGTGGCGTATCAGCGACAACCAATGCCCAACTTTAGTGCAACGCCGGAATTGGGGGCCTGGGTAGCTTATGCGTATGCTGCGGATCGTCAGTACTACGAAAGTATGGGCCTGATTGCATTCTGGGGAGAACAGCTCAGGCAAGAGGCGCGTCGGGGTGCGCCAGCCGGATCTATGCCGATGGCGGTGTACAGCAATGGCGTGGAAGCGGCGCCTTCGTTTTGGTTGCAGACGCGGGGTACGGCCTGGTGGCTCGGAGCGCTGCGTCATGTGCATCGCCTGCTGCCCGAGGTGGAACAAAATGAGTTGCTGCAAGCCAATCAGGAAGCGTTGATGCTTGCCGGGGATTTTTTGGCCGATCGCCTGCATCCTGCATCAGGAGAACCTGTACCGGAATTCGATATGGCGAAACGCCAGGATCGGCGGCGTATTGAGTCGGATTTACTGCAATACGTGGGGCTATTGAGCGCCGTTGAACTGTTGGAGGCGACAGATGCTAACGCGCCGGCATTGTGGCGGGAGTCGCTGGAAGACATGGAAACCTACCTGGCATTTGAGCGCCTGAATCAGCAGGAAGCGTGGGTGCTGGATTCGGCCTTGCCTTTCTGGCTGGATGGACTGCTGCCACGTACGAATCGCTTGTGGGAAGCGCAAGTGCTCAGCGAGGGTGGGTGGTTGCCGATGCAGGCGCTGGTGCAGCGGCCCATGCCGGAGCTGGATGATAACTTGCTGTATGTATTACGTTCAGCGCCCAAGCAGGCGGCGCAGGTCTTGTTGCGTTGGGGGGGACTCGCCCTGGAGAAGCCGTCGGAATGAGGCTGGCCCAGATTTGGGTAAGCGGTGTGGCGTTATTGGGAGGTACTTTTAGGGTTGTTCGCGAGGCCGAAGGGATCGTCCTCTGCAATATGAGACAGCATCTGTAGCGGCGCCGGTCTGTTGTCGCTGCTGTGAAAATGATTTCGAATTTCCAGAAACTGATTTTCACGGGCAAGAAAGGCATCCACCACCTTCGGATCAAACTGGGCTCCGCGCCCGGCAAGGATAATGGCGCGGGATTCCTCGTGGCTGAAGGGTTCTTTGTAGGGACGGCGGGAGGCCAGCGCATCATAGACATCCGCCAATGCGGTAATACGGGCTGCAAGCGGTATCATGTCGCCGCGTAGGCCAAAAGGATATCCCCGACCATCCACCCGTTCGTGGTGGAAATACGCAATGTCCCGGCTCATCTTGAGGAAGGAGTTCTCTCCGGCTTCCAAATCCGCCACGTGCAGAGTATCTCCGCCGATGAGTGTATGTTTCTTCATCACCTCTATTTCGCGAAAAGTCAACTTGCCCGGCTTGAGCAGAATTTTGTCCGGTATGCCGACCTTCCCAATGTCGTGCAGGGGAGAGGAATCATAGAGTTTCTTGATGAACGTATCGTCTATGACCGCGTTGAGTTCCGGGTCTAACGCGAGGGCTTCGGCCAGCTCCCGGGCGTAACTGCGGATGCGCTCCAGGTGGTCCCCGGTTTCATTGTCCCGGGATTCGGCGAGCTTGGCCAGACTGAAAAGGGTGATGCGCTGGGTGAGTTCGACCTGTTCTGTGCGTTGTTGCACTATGCGTTCCAGGGTTTCCTGGTGCTCCAGGAGCTGATCGTGCAACCGCTTGGACTTTATCGAGTTTTCAATGCGCGCCAGAAGCAGGACCCGGTCGAAGGGCTTGTTCAGGAAGTCGTCCGCACCGGCTTCAATGGCTTTGACGTTGGCTTCCCGTTCGGTAACACCCGTAATGATGATAATCGGAATATGTCGGGTTTGCGGTCTTTGCTTGAGATAGCGACAGACCTCATAGCCGTTGATGCCGGGCATGATCAGGTCGAGCAGAATAACGTCCGGTACCCGGGTCGCCACATAATTCATGGCGGCCTGCCCGTTATTGACCGTTTCTATGACATACCCATGTGGCGCCAGGAAACTGGACAGAATACGGGCGTTTTCAGGCAGGTCGTCAACTACCAGAATGTGTTTTCCGGATTGTGAAGCTTCGGTCATCAAAAATAAGACTCGTAAAGTTCGAGAAATTTAAATTCCTGGTAGTCAGATTGGCCGGTATCCACAGATTAGTCAGGATTCAGGCAGGCTAATCATTTACATGTTGATTAAATTAAGACTCGTTACCTAATGTTAACATAAAACCCTGTTTTTTTCTATGTGGCCGGCAAGATAATTTTAGCGAATTTCAATCGACGCCAGGTAAATTGGCAGGTTTTTGGCCTTTTCGGTGACCGTCCATCTGGAAGGGACTGGGCTCATAATCGCTTACCAGTGATACATCCGCGGCTTCCGGAACCTCCAGCGCCAGGAGCCAATAGACCGCATTCACCCACAGACGCCGCAAGCCTTCGCTGGCAAAGTCTTGGGAAGAACCGATGGTGGAAGTGAAAACCCGAGCGGTTTCACCCGATTCGCCGGTAAAAGTGCGGGTCCAGGCGATGGGCATCATGGGGGCATTCTTGGCGTCGTTGGGCGCATCCTCCGGGGCCATGCCTTCCAGCACCTGTCCCAGGACCAACGACTCGGAATCGCCAGGAAGGGGGAGACGCACGGTGTAGACGTCCGTCGGGCCCCATATGTCGCCGTCCTCAATGCCATTCGTTACGGGGTGATTTCGGGCCTCCGGCGCGATGATGCCACGCGTGCTCTCTGTTCCATGATCGCCGTG
>SKJD01000180.1 GCA_007116095.1 Candidatus Hydrogenedentota bacterium | reverse complement strand
TCCAGTCTTTCTCTCAGCCTTGGGCCTGTGTTCCGGAAAGTCACGCGGTGCTTTATCGAGGTCTCCCCAGGCCTGGGAGACTGTGCGTGGCTTAAAAAGTTCGGTATAGCGGGGAAGCTCGTGAAAGCGACCGGCTTACATGTAGCCGTCGCGGCGCAGGGTTTCCAGGCCGCCGCCGTCGTCCTTGTCCTGGGCCCGGCCAGAGCGTTCGGCGATATTCGAGAATTTGCCGCCGCGCAGCTCTTCCACGATCTCGCTGACCGTTTTGGCGTTCGATTCGACGGGCGTGGTGCAGGGCATGCAGCCCAGCGAGCGGTAGCGCGTGCCTTCGCCCCGGTCGAAATACAGGTCCACCACCGGGATTTCCTCGCGCTCGATGTATTCCCACAGGTTCAATTCGGTCCAGTCGAGCAGGGGGTGAATCCGCACGTGGGTGCCCGGCGCGAAGTCGGTCTTGTAGTAGGTCCACAGCTCCGGCGGCTGGTCGTCCACGTCCCAATCACTTTCCTTGTCCCGCGGGGAGAAATAGCGCTCCTTCGATCGGCTGCCTTCTTCGTCCGCACGCACCCCGACGATGACGCCGGTGTAGGGCTCGCGATTTTGGTCGACCTCGTACTTGCCGGTCTGGTGGTTGAGCCGCCAGCGGTCCCATTCGCCCGATAGCGTATGTTTGAGCGCCTCGCTCTTGAGCGCCTTGCAGCAGGACAGCCGATCAATAGCGCCATCGGGGAAGGTGCGTTTTTCCTCCAGGGCCTTGACGTTCTGCCCGTAGATCATGTTCAGGCCCCACTTCATGGCCATCTTGTCGCGGTACTCTATCATTGCAGGGATTTTGAAGGCTGTATCGATATGCACCAGCGGAATGGGCACGTGGCCGAAGAAGGCCTTGCGCGCCAGCCACAGCATGACTGTACTGTCTTTCCCGATGGACCAAAGCATGCAGAGGCTCTTGAATTCGCGGTACGCTTCACGCAGAATATGGATGCTCTTGGATTCAAGCTGTTCTAACTGGTCCATGGTAACTTTCTCTCTTTTACTTACTGCGGTTTTCGTGTGTTAAAGACACGCCGGTTATGCAAATGCCGGGACAGGGCTCGAAAAACGGTAGGCAGGTGTAGCCGGAAACGGTTGTTGTCGGGGTGCTGTGACGCGCCCGATCCGGTGTGGAATGCGCTTGTAATAGCTCCAACTTTACACAACATGCCCGGATAATGGTAACATTCCCCGGGCAGTATGGACGGCGGGCATCCGGACGCGTCGCTTTGCCTGACGCGTATGGCCCAGTCGCATTCCCCGAAAAGTTGCTATAGTTTATCATGTCTCGACTTGCGGGGTCCAAAAAATTGCCCCGTGATAGGCGTTCAGGAGCCTGAGGACCGGAAAGGAAGATATCTCCATGACGACAATGCACATAGAAATGGAAGGCGACAACGCCGCCGAGGTGGTCCGCTATGTCGGCAAGCGTCTGGTGGAGCTGGGCTACGCAATAACCCAGCCGACGGATCAGACGCTGGAGCTGGAGATGAATCCGGAGACGCCGGCTTTGGTGGACTCCATGCGATGGCGCATCAGTCCCCATGACCCCGTGGATTTTGCTGGTGAAAAGGTCCTGGATGATCTGGAAACCGAAGGCGCGATTTCCCTCAAGCAGGCCGATTTGCCTGAAGAAGACGAGGAAGCCATCCGGCAGCGCTTGCAGGATTTGGGCTATATCGAATAAATCAACGCGTACCTTATGATTTTGGAACGCTGTATTTTCAAAAGCCGCGAATCGTATATAAACGCTCGTATGCAACAGGAACACGATGCAGGTTGGTATTTTTATTCCTCCGGAGGACCATCCGGACCACGATCCGGACCTTCAGGAGTACCTGGAACAACTGGTTACGACGTGTTGCGCCGTCCAGTCGAAAGTGCAGTTTGTGCATTTTCAGATCGGCGACAGCGCGGCGCCAATTAGCGGCTGCAAGCAAATTCTCCTCAATCCCAAGGGCATGGGGGGGATTCTGCGCCGTGATTCCTTCGGACTGAACCGGGCGCTGAAGGAGACCCCGGTGGAAGTGCTGGTAGCGCCCCTGGCGCCGCAACTTTCCGTGAATACCCCGTTGTTTCTTTGCGCCCTCGATCTGGCCGCCTGGGAGCAGGCCCCGAACGATGATCCGGCCCCGCTCCGACCACAAAACGTCAAGCGCTGGAAACAGTACTGCCTGCAAGCCCGCCGTATACTTGCGCCCACAAAGTACGTGCAACGCCGTTTTCTGGACTTTTTTGAGTGTCCGATGGATAAATTACTGATCAGCCCGGTTGGATTGTCGGAGACCCCGGAAGACACAGCGCCGCCCCTGGCGGAGACGCCCTATATTGTTGTCTATGCCTCTACCCGCACCCGATCGCTCATGCACCGGGTACGGTCCGCGCTGGAAGTTATCACCGAGAAGTATCCACACCAGGTGATCGTCCTGGGACCCGGGTATCCTGACGAGCCCCATCACTGGGGCGCCAATACCCTTCGGCTGGAACATTGTCCCGCGGCCTTGCGGGCCAGTCTGTATCGGCATGGCGATATTTTTGTCTATGCCGGACTGCACGATGGCAGCGCCATGCGCCTGTTGGAAGCGATCCGGGCGGGCATCCCGGTCGTGGCCGCCAAATCGGGGGCGTTGGAAGAAGTCGTCGGTGATCTGCCTGTTTATTTCAACCCCGGCAGCACCAACGCCATCATCCGGGCCCTGCAACGGGTGCTGGATGAACCGGAAGCGCAACAGGAAAAACTGGACGCGAAAGCCGCCAAGGTGTTGGGGCAGCACAACTGGGAAACCTGCGCCTGGAAATTTCTCGGGGCCTTGAAGCAGCTCTCCTGACCTTCGCTGTGTGCGCTCTGCACACTTTGTCTCCTGCATTACCTGACGAAGGATACCGGGCAAACGGTATGTTACAATCCCTGCTTCAAACGAACATAAGTTATGTAATCTTATAATGATGGGATGGATGCGATGATGGGGAAGCAACGTGGGATGATCGGCAGGGCGTCTCTGATGTTCCTGGTCCTGTGTCTTGGACCGATACTCTGGGGGCACGCAACGGCGCAGGCGCCGGCCTTGTCGGCCCGTTGGGAAGCAGGTCCGCAACCGGGCATGCCGTTGCAGGATGTAGCGACGGCGCAGGTAGCCGCGCAGTGGTTCATGGCCGGACCGGTCGACGACACGGCAGCGGAAACCCGCTTGCTGCGGTACCGGCCTGATAGTAATGACTGGCATGCTGTCGGCACGGCGCCGGGTCGGGTCTTGGACATGCTCACGCCGCCGGAGTCTCGGGAATTGTGGCTGCTGCACACATTGCCCGGAAACGATACGTCCGCCGTATACGCCTTGTCGGCAGCGACGCTTTTGCAAGAACGTTCCGAAGCCCCGATTTTACCGGAGCAGCCGGTGCTAACATTGCCCTTCGCGGCGGAGCAGGCGCAGTTGGCCTGGCACAATAACCGCCTGTACATCGTGGCAATGTCTCGTGAACAGGAATCTTCCGACATTCACTTCGGCCTTGTGCAGCCCCGTGGCGGGCGCTATGTTTGGCAAGGCCTAGATTCCAGGACGGCGCCAATACATCAATTGCTTGCGCTTGCCTCGGTGGGGGGCGGCCTGTATTTACTGGGCGATGCGCCGGAGGATGACGGGCCGCAACTGCTTCGGTGGGATGTGGTGCATGCGGAGTGGCTTTCGGTTCCCTTGCCGACGGACCTGGATGCACCCGTGACCTTCCAAGCCTACGGCGCCAACCATGGCCTGATCTTTACGGAAGACGGCCCCTGGTGGCAGTATCATCCCATAACGGAGAGCTGGACGCCTGTGGCTCCGGACGCGGATTTGCTCGGCCTGCGGGCGGTGCAGCCGTATCAGGGCGGCTTTCTACTTTGGGCGGAGGCGGCGGAAGAGACCTACAGCCGAATCATGCTACCCTTGACCCGGCGTGGCGGGCTGAACTGGCTGGATTACAGCGCAATCCTCGCCTATTTCGCGGTGCTCGTCGGTATCGGGGTATTTTTCTCGCGTCGGGAAGGCGACACCACCGCCTTTTTTCTGGGGAACCGGCGGGTGCCCTGGTGGGCCGTGGGCCTGAGCATATTCGGTACGGCGCTGAGTCCGATCACCTACCTGTCCATCCCGGCCCGGGCCTTCGCCGCCGACTGGGTTTTCCTCCTGGCCTATGCCGGCATCGTGATGATGGGGCCGATCGTCATTTACTTTTACCTGCCGCATTTCCGGCGCGTTCCGATTTCCACGGCCTACGAATACCTGGAGCTGCGCTTCAACTGGGCGACCCGGGTGTATGGCAGCATCTGCTTCATGCTCTACCAGGGCCTGCGCGTGAGTTTCATGCTTTTCCTGCCCGCCATCACGCTCTCGGCGGTCACGGGATTGGACATCTACCTCTGTATTGCCGCCATGGGGGTATTGGCCACGCTGTATACGGTGATGGGGGGGATTGAGGCGGTCATCTGGACGGATGTCTTGCAGACCATTGTATTGACCACTGGCCTGCTCCTGGCAATCGGGATTGTCATACTGAAGATTGACGACGGGCCGATGGGTATGATTGCCACCGCGCATGAGGCGGACAAGTTTCACATGATCAACTGGGGCTGGGGGGCGACTACCGCCACCTTGTGGGTGGTGCTACTCGGTAATTTCTTCAGCAGCTTTTACCCGCAGACCGCAGACCAGACCATTGTGCAGCGGTACCTGACCACCCGCACGGAGAAAGAAGCGGCGCGTGCGGTCTGGACGAATGCCCTGCTGCACATTCCCCTGCCCTTGCTCTTTTTCGGGTTGGGGACGGCGCTCTGGGTCTACTTTCGTAGTCATCCGGAAAACTTGGACCCCACGCTACAGAACGACGCGGTCCTGCCCCTGTTCATCGTGGCG
>SKJD01000184.1 GCA_007116095.1 Candidatus Hydrogenedentota bacterium | reverse complement strand
ATGGTAGCGGTGCAGGGATTCGAACCCCGGACCTTCGGATTATGATTCCGCTGCTCTAACCAGCTGAGCTACACCGCCTTATGGTATGTGGTTGCCTGGCAGGGCACACCCTGTCAAGCGGCGGTATAGTACTACATCCGCCTGGTGCATGTCCAATTTTGATCCCCGGTTTCAGGGGGCTGAATTCAAATTCTTATCGCAACAGTGTGTCGAACTTCGACAAACACGTAAGCACGCGAATTGGTCGTTTGCTATCCCGGCATCACCGTTTGTAAGGTAGCCAGGGCATTGCCACAGCAAGACCGAAAGCACCTATCTGGGGCCGCCTGGAAAGCCTTCTGCTTGCGTAGATATGGGTTGCGACCTATCTATACAGGCTCCGCCAGCGCAAGGGCGGAACGGGAAGCTTTTACGCTCAGACGGAAGCAGCGGACAAGACACATCGGCTCATTCCGAGGGGCGATCCTGTCCGGAGGTGTCGGGCTTGCGCTTGTCGCCGGACTTTGGGGGGGCGTCCCTCTTAGGCGCAGGGTCGGCGGACAAGGATACGGCCGCGGCAGGGCCTTTCCGGGCCAATTCTTCCTCAAAGCTCACGTAGCGGTTGGGAATATAGGCGCCGCCGGAGACGATCAGCTTCATCGCGTCTTCCACAGTCACATGGAGGGTCACCAGCTCGTCGCTGGGGAGGTAGAGCAGGAAGCCGGAGGTCGGGTTGGGCGTTGTGGGCAGGAAGACGGCTGTCAGGTCGCGCCCGATGGTGTCCTGCACGATGCCCTGGTCGGTAGAGGTGACAAAACCAACAGCAAAGATGCCCCGGCGTGGATATTCCAGTATGACGACTTTCTGGAAGACGGCCCCTTCGCGGTTCATGAAGACATCGCGGATTTGCTGCGCGGCCACGTAGATGCGGCTCATAAAGGGGATGCGCGCCACAATTTGCTCGCCCGCCGAAATGACCTTGCGCGCCACCAGGTAGCGGGACACGAAACCAGTGCAAATGAAGAGTAGGATGGCGGAGAGAAAGCCCATGCCCGGGCGGTAGTTGTCGCGCAGGATCCCGAGAATGACAATGTGCGAAAATATATCAGAATCGGCGACGACGTTGAGGCCACGCTTGATGAAATCTTCAATGCCGAAGCCGATATTGTAGATGACCCACCAGGAAATCCAGATCGAGATAATCAGGGGAATCCAGACCATGAGCCCCGTAAGCATGTAGCGCTTGAGTTGCCGTAAATTGTCGGCAAAAAAGCCGATGCACCCGGCATTTTCCGCTTTGGAATCGTCGGCCTGGGTCTCGGGATGTTCCTGATTGGTGTTACTTCCCATGGTCCTCATTGACTTCCGGTAATATTTCCAGACGTATGGACGACAATTGGCTCGGCCCACCGCTAAGTACAGTGACCCGGAAGCGGCCTTCGACGATCACCTCGCCCTGGGCGGGGATGCGACCGGTGATGTGCATGAGCCAGCCCCCGATGGTCTCGACTTCCTCGTCCATCAGCGGGACGCCAATCGACTCCGAAACCGCTTCGAGCGACATACGCGCCTCAATAACATAGGCATTCGGACCTACCCGGCGCAACTGTTTGGCCTCTTTGTCGTGCTCGTCATGGATTTCGCCGAAGATTTCCTCCAGGATGTCTTCCAGTGCGATAAGTCCGTCGGTGCCGCCGTATTCGTCAATAACGATGGCCATGTGCACTTTGGAGCCGCGAATGGCCTCGAGCAGGTCGTCCAGCTTCATGGTGTCCGGGACGTGCAGAATGCCCGGCTTGATGAAGCGTTCGATGTCCGTCTTTTCCGGCTCGTTGTCGGTCAAGACGTCAAAGGCATTGGCCACGCCGATGATGTCATCGACGCTCTCGCGGTAAATCGGGATACGCGTCAGGCCACTCTCCTTGAGCAGGTCAATCAAATCCGCCTTGGTCGCCGTCTCGGGTAATGCCTTGATGTCGATGCGTGGCACCATGATCTCCTGAGCCTGCCGGGTCTGGAGGTCGATGACGGAGTGGATCATCTCCTTCTCCTCCGGCTCGATCGTCCCATGATCGGCGCTCTCGTCGACCAGGTGACGCATGTCCTCCAGCGAGGTCATCAGCACCCGCATGTCCTGGGAATCGTCGCTGGCCATAGCCACGAAGCGCCGGGAGACCCAGGTCGTCGGGAGCACCACCGGCGCCAACAGGGCGTCGAAAAAGCGGATCACCGGCAACAGCTTGAGCGAAAACAGCGTCGGATGCAGCCGAAACATACTCTTGGGCACCACCTCGCCGAAGGTCAGGAAAAGCGGCGTGGCGATAACGGTTGCCCAAAAGGCGGCGACCTGGCTGCTCAGTGCGGTCGTGCCCATGACCAGGGCCAGGTTCGTCCCCACCAGCACGACGGCGATCATCCGGTCGGGCATGTCGATATACTTCAGGAGCAGACTGGCGTTGCGATTCCCCTCCTTTTCGGCGAGATAGCGCACGCGAATCGGATTGCTGGCCACGAAACCGGTCTCATAGCCCGCAAAAAAGGCGTTCAACACGATGCCCAGCAGGAAAAGACCCAGTGCGAAAAACAACATGGTCATGACGCCTCCTCCCCGCTTTCCAAGACCGCATCGGCGGCTCCCGGCGGCGGCATCTTTACACGAATCCTGTTGACCCGTCGGCTCTCCACCTCAAGAATTTCGAAGGTAATCCCCATATGGGTGATGATGTCGCCTTCCTCCAGCACCTTTTCCGTCTCATCCATCAGCAAGCCGGCGATGGTGGTGTGTTCCTCGTCGACCAGTTCGACATCCGTAAGTTCATTCAAATCACTGATTGGATAACCGCCCTCGACGACATATACGCCGTCGCCCAATTCTTCAAAGTGATATTGGGTTTCCTCCTCATCCGTAATGACATCCCCCACCACTTCACGCAGAGCATCTTGCAGGGTCACCAGGCCTTCCGTGCCGCCGTATTCGTCCACGACAATAACGAGGTGGGTGTGCAATTGCTGACAGAGCCGGACGAAATCCGCAATACTCGTGGTTTCCGGGACGAAATGGGCCTTGCGCATCAGGGGCCGGATCGGCGCGTCATAGGCCTTGGACGCCACCTTGGGCAACAGGTCCTTGGCGTAGAGTATCCCGACGATATGGTCCAGGTCCTCCTCATAGACGGGAATCCGCGCCAGTTGTTTCTCGCGAATCAACTCCAGGGCTTCGGCGACCGTGGCCGACTCCGGCAAAGCCACCATGTCAGGTCGGGGTACGAGGATGTTGCGCACCTTTTCGTCGCTTACATCGATGATCCCCTGGATCATCTTGCGCTCATCCGTCTCAATGACCCCGGAGGCCTCACTTTCCGTCAGGACGGACTTGAACTCCTCGTCGGTCATGAAAGGGGCCGGGGGCAGCTCGCTGAAGCGGGTGATCCGGAACAGGAAGCCGACGAAGGCAATCATCCCCAGGCGCAGCGGCCGGATGACGTAGTCTGTGGCGAGAATCGGGATGGCGGCGGCATTGGCGAAGGCGCGCGCCTGGCGCACTACAAGCACCTTGGGCAAGATTTCCCCGAAGTACAACAACACCCCGGTGTTGAACAACACGGCAGCCACGAAGGAGCCGCTCGTTGAGAATCCCAACACCTCGTCAAAGAGCTGTTGTATGGGCTGCGCGAGAAATACGCTGAGCAAGACATTGACGATGGAGTTGCTCATCAGGATGGTGGTGAGTAGATTGCCCGGGTGCTCCATGAGCCGGGCGGCGAGGTTGTCCAGAAAGTTCTCGCTCTCACGCATGCTGCGCAGGTGCAGGCGGTGTAGCGAGAAAAAGGCCACTTCACTGGCAGAAAAAAAGCCGGAAAAGAAAACCAGCAGGATGAGAATTGCAATGCGACCGGGACCGAAGATATCACGCCAGCCCAATGGTTCCAAGGGATGCGCTGCCGCGGAATCTATGTGGGAGTCGGTATCTGTAGACGGATCAGTACCCGCATCTGCGGCTGTCACCAGCAAATCGGTCTCCGCGTCTTGCTCTCCCGAACTGTTTTGCAGCATGCCCACACAGAACAAGAGCACACCCACCCACACCACGGTCTGCAAAATACTGCGCAGGCTGCTACGTCTTCGGGAGCCTGTCCCGCGACTATCGTCGTCCAACGACTTTTAACTCCACCTCGGACATCCAGTACGGGCGCGGATAACACCAACAGGCATTACCTTTCATTGCGCTCCGGACGCCACGCGGCTTCCAGGTCCAGTCCCAGGTATTGGGCCTGGCGCCGATTCATTTCCTCCGCTGCCTCGGCTGTGTCATGCACATAGCCTAACAAGTGCAGCATCCCATGACAAAACAACAACAGAATCTCATCCCGCATGGCGCTGCGATCATTCGCGCAACGCTCGCGCACCGTATCCATCGATAGTACCACATCGCCCAGCAAGCGCGGCTCCAACCCCGGAATGCCCGCGCTGTCCTGTGGAAAAGACAAAACATCCGTCGACTCCGGCTTGTTCCGGTACTGCGCATTCAGCTCCGCGATAAACGCATCATCACAGAACAGCACACTCACCCCGACCGCCCCCGTCAGGCCTTCTCCAGAATATATTTTCTCCGCCAAACGCTGCAAGGTCCCTCGCTGCAACGGCAGCCGGCCTCCGTTTTGGTTGTTTATATCCAGATGGACTGCCATTTATGCTCCCGCACGCTCGCCGGAATCGGATCTGCCATTACCGCCATTGCCGTTTCCTTGATCATTCCCGCCGATGCCCGGGTTGTTTCCGCTGCCCTCGGGGTCCAGGGACTTTTCGGACTTCATATCGGGATAGGCAACGCGGGTGTGCAGGTTGATAGCGATGCGGTGCGCGACGACGTCGGCGATCTTGTCGAGCTGCCGAAGGGTCAGGTTACACTCATCAAATTGCCGGTCGGCAATGCGCGCCGCCACGATTT
>SKJD01000438.1 GCA_007116095.1 Candidatus Hydrogenedentota bacterium | reverse complement strand
GACCTATCCGGAAGACAGCATCGGCCCGGTAAAACAGCATCACGTGCGTCAAGCGGTACAATGGTACATAAGTCGTCATTACGATCCCGAGCGCTACTATCGGATTGATGTGGTTGCGGTCAACTTCAAGCCCGACGGCTCAAAAACGGTACGGCATTTCCCGGATGCGTTTTGAAGTGATTCAGGCAGGCCAAAACGGATATTCCGGGAGCCTGGTCTTATTGAATGTAATTGGCGGACAGTTCAGGAGCAATAAGGTGGGGGTGTATTAAGGGAATCGAAGCAGGAAGGAGTATCCGCAGTAAATGGGCTTTCATACAATGTATAAGCAAAAGCCCGGGAAAAGACAACTCCTGGAGCCACTTTCAGGTCCGGCATTGTTGGAACGGCGCCGTAAGGCCGGTTTTACCCTATTGGAGCTGGTCTTGGCCCTCGCGATCCTGGGGTTGGCTGTAACCCTGATGCTCTCCCTCTTTTTTCGCAGCACCGAGCTGGGGGACACCGTGCGCAACCGGACCCTGGCGGCCGAACTCGCCGAAACGCAACTCGCGGCCATCCTGGCCACTCCTGAATATTTCACCTGGCGCCTACCCGCAGACCGTCCCTTGCATGCCTTGGGAAGCACCGCGCTCTTTCCGGTTACTCCGTTGGGAAGCGAAGCAGGTCCCGATGAAACCTACCCCTGGCGTCCCCCGAGTGTCTTGCCCGTGCAGGATGCGCAGGCGGCGCAGGATACCGCACGGTATGAGCAATTTCGTTGGCGGGCATTTGTCGCGGCGCCAGGCGGGCCATACGCCGCCTATCCCACGCCCGGCTATGCGTATCTGGAATTGTCGGTAGCAGTGCAATGGGAAGAGGCCGGACGTACCCGGCAATGGGTCTACACCTCGGCTGTTCCCCTTGAGCGTATTCCCCGGGAGCAACGGCATGAAACGTAGCGTATTGTCCATATCTAATACAGAATCGCAAAAGCCGCGTTTGCCCGGACAGCATCCCCAGGCTGCCCGTCAGGCAGGCTTTAGCCTGCTGGAAATCCTGGTGGTAATGGCGTTGCTGGCGGTACTGAGCACCATCGGCGCCACCATGTTCATTAAAGTATCCGATGCCTGGCGCACAGCCCATACACGCACCGATTTGATCCGCACAAGCGATGCATTCTTTTCCCAGTTCCGGAAGGACGTACAGCACATGCTGGCCACACAGCAAACCGGGATCGCGTTGCACGGGGAGGCTGTGGAATACACGGAAAGCGACTCCTCACTTCCCCTGTACGATGTGCCCCGGGGAGTGGATAGTATTACCTTGCCGGTAACGATGCCGGTGTCGGATCAAGGATACGAGCGTCGCTACGCGGTTACCTATGCGGTTGATAACAGTGTTTCTCCGCCAGCCCTCCACCGCAGCACCCGTCCCCTGGACATTTTGGAAGGGGACCTGTCGAAGCCGTTATCGCCGAATGATATTGAAGAGTCACAAATATTGCTTGAAGGGGTGATTGCCCTGCGTCTGGAGTATTATAACGGACAAGCGTCGCCCCAGGAGGATGCGGCCTGGACGACCTCCTGGGATGGGGAGAAACACCCCAGGGCGATACGCATGGGCCTGGTCCTGGCGCATCCCGATCGGCTGGACCGACAGTTAAGTCGCCAGGCCACCTTTTACACGGCGTTGCAATAGAGGAAGATATCCCAATATATGTGTGCAAATACATCCCGCATAAGATGCAACCCAAGCCGCGGCGCTGCCTTGCTGTTGGCCCTCTCCGTTTTGGCCCTCTTCATGTTTATGGGCACGGTCTACATTCGTTTCATGTCCCTGGAAGTGGAGATAAGCGAGGTCCGGGAACGTCAACACCGCGCCCAAATGACGGCGGAGGCCGGGTTTCAGATTGCTGTCGGGGAAATCTTGCAGGCCCGGTCGAAAGGGGAAACGATCCAGCTTGATCTGCCGCGAATTTACGCGCTGCCGGTTTATACCGGGATGCAGACGGCGGCGGAGGGCGTTGAGGCGACCCTGGAGCCGCGGCGTCGTGCTGCGGTAACCGTGACGATTGAAGATGAAAATGCCCGGCTCAATCTGAACCACACCCCGCCACGGGTATTGCAGCGTGCGCTGGGGATAGACCGAGTGATTGCCCAGGCGATTTATCAGGGGCTTCCGAGCAATGATGCGGAGGGCGCCTGGTATTTGCGGCCAGATGATCTGGTTGCCCGGGGGATCGTCTCGGAAGAAGAATATCAAAACCTGGACTTGTCCCGGGTGAGTACGATCAATGTGCCCAACCCGGCGCAGCCCGAACCACACCTGAACCTGAACTCGGTTCCGGAAGATATACTGGCCGCGGTGTTGGACCTGTCAGAAGCCGAGGCGGCGGCCCTGGCCCGGCGACGGCCATTCGAAACCGAAGCCGATTTTTTCACGGCGGTCAACAAACCCGCTGTCGCCTTTGCCTATCCCCCGGAAGCGTTATCCAGTACGATGGCCTTGCCGCCGGCGTTCATCCTGGAAAGCCGTTGTTACCGGATTCGGGCCGAAGCCAATTTTTCCGTCGTTGACCCTGAGAATCCGGGCCAACCACGGCAGCGCTTTGCGGGACGTGTGGAGGCCGTTATTCAACTGGATGATTCAGAAAAGGGGTATCAAGTCCTGTACTGGAATACGCGCCGTGACTGATATCCAAATTGAAACCGATGCATATGCATTACACCAAACGCTGCCCGGATCGCGATCCGGAAGGGCGTCCAATATAGCGTACTGAAGGAGGTAAACCGCGTATGGCCAAGAACGCCGAATCTGCCGGAAACGTTAAAAAACGTCCTGTCCGCAACACCAAGAAAAAAGCAACGGTAGTAGCGGAACAGCCGGGCGATGAAGAACTCATTTTGCGTAGCAACACCCCGGGCGCACAGCGCGGGCGCTCTTTTCTGGGGCGGGGCAGCGTGCGCCATGCCGAGGTGACCCTGTTTCTGCGTCAGCTCATCATGATGCTGGAAGCCGGCACGCCGATCTTGCGTTCCCTGCGCACCCTGTCAGAGCGGGGTAAAAGCCCGGCACTGCGAGGCCTGGTGGCTGACATCGCGGAATTTGTGGAAGCGGGAAATCCCCTTTGGCAGGCTTTTGATCGGCACCCGCGCTATTTCGACACGATTTTTGTCAATCTCATCAAGGCGAGTGAGGCCAGCGGTACGCTCGTGGTGGTGTTGCGTCGCATGGTTGACTTTCGTGAACGGCGGGAGATCATGCAGAAACGCATTCGCGGGGCGATGGTGTATCCGGTGATTCTTGTGGCGGCCTGCTTCGGGGTGCTCCTCCTGCTGACAAATTTTGTGGTGCCCCAATTCCGCAGTATGTTCGAGAGCGCTGACTTACCCCTGAATCCGGTCACAGAGTACTTTTTCATCGCCTCCGATTGGGTGGCGCTATGGTGGTGGACGCCCCTGGCCTTGCTCATTGCCCTGGTGCTGCTGTACAAAGTCTGGTACCGGCGCAGTCCCTTGCGCCGTCTGCGGGCGGACCGCATCAAGCTCAAGCTGCCCATTGCCGGCAAGATCATCCACAAGAATGCCATTGTGGAGCTGACCCGCACCCTGGCGCTGCTGTTGCGCAGCGGTTTGTCCATGATGGCCAGCCTGGACCTCACCCGCAACGCCATCCACAACCGCGCCGTGGCCCAGAGCTTGCAAGACGTGCGTAATTCCGTGGAACAGGGCGGCGGCATGGAAGAGCCGCTCCGCGCCAATGAGGCGGTCATTCCCGCTGTGGTGACGGATATGCTGGTCACTGGTGAAGAGACCGGCCGGGTGGACCAGGTCTGCGAACAGATCGCCAATGTCTACGATGAAGAGGTGGAAATTTCTTTGAACACCCTGGGTGAAACCCTGCAACCCGTAATTACTATCTTCATCGCCCTGGTGGTGGTGGTGCTCTTCATTGCGCTCTTCGTGCCGCTGATTTCCATGATCGATGAAATTGCCGGTAGCGGGATGTAAGACAGGCTACGTAGCGTTCCAATACGTCCGTATCTTGTCGCGTAGCTCCCGCGCTGCCGCTTCCACGTCGGGGGCGGCGGTGACGGCGGTGACCACGGCGACGCGGCGCGCCCCATGTGCCAGCACTTCGTCGATGTTGTGCGCCTTGATCCCGCCCATGCAGGTAGAGGGGATTTCCAGGTGTGGGCGGATAGTGTCCAGCATTTCCGTGCCGACCTTGCCGGTGGGGACGGTTTTGGTCTGGGTGCTGAAAATCGGGCCAATGTTGACGTAGCTCGCTCCGGCAGCTTGTGCGGTCAGGGCCTCGTCCAGGTTGTGTGAGGAAGCGCCGATAATCAGCTCCGGAGCAATCCGGCGTGCGGCGTCCACTGGCAAATCGTCCTGTCCCAGGTGCACCCCGTCGGCCTCAATGGCCAGGGCGATGTCCACTCGATCATCCACAATGAGCAAGGCCCCGGCTTCGCGGGTCTTTTCCCGAAAGGCATGACCCAAGGCATAACAAGGGCCGTCTTCCATTTCTTTTTCCCGAAACTGTATCAGCCGCACCCCCGCCCGCAAGCAGGCGTCCAGGACTTCCAACGGCGATCGCCCGGCGCAGTAGGCGCCGGTGATAACCACGTACAGGTCCGTCTTTTCAAAAGCTTCCATACGCTGTGCGTGCGTCATCATCCCCCTCCGACAAAGTGGATCAATTCCAGCTTGTCACCTTCCTGTAAATGCACTTCCCGGTAGGCCTGGCGGTCAATAATGTCCCCATTGCGCTGGGCGACGACCGCTTTGGGATTCAAGCCAAGCGATTCAATAATCTCATACAGTGATTGCTCCGGATTCACATCCTTTGTTGCACCGTTCACTTCTATCTGCATAGGTGCCTCCTGTTGACGAAAACTTGCTTGTATGCATCCGTGAATCCATGCATACCCGCTCCAAGGAAACGCCCGGGAGCCGCTGACTTTGCT
>SKJD01000206.1 GCA_007116095.1 Candidatus Hydrogenedentota bacterium | reverse complement strand
GACCTGCACAACTATTTTGATGGCGATTGGCCGTTGGCCGTCACCGCGTACAACATGGGGCAGGGCGGTCTGCTGCGCGCCATTGAGTCGACGGGCGGTGTCCGTGATCTCTGGACGCTGATGGATACGCCGCCTGCCTCCACCCGCATGAAGGATGAGTCCAAACAGTTTTACGCCAAATTCCTGGCCTCTGCGATCGTGGGGAATGACCCGGAGGCCTATGGCTTTGAGATCAACCCCCAGCCTTCCGATGCTACGGTGCGGGTCGCCGTGGAAGGAAGCTACCTGCTGGATGATCTGGATCGCAGTCTTGGCTTGCAGCCCGGATCCATGGCCCGGTTGAACCCGGACCTGCTGCAGGAAGTGACCCCGCCTACCGGCAGCTACAGCATCGCGGTGCCGTTGGAAGTACAGGCGCGCTTCCAGCAGGCGCTGGACCAGGATGGGCAGCGTCGTCAGTTGGCGACCAGTGACACCGCTTCAGCAGCAACCGTACACCGGGTGCGTCGTGGGGAGACCATCAGCCAGATTGCCAATAACTACAACATATCGCAGCAGGAGCTGATGGAAGCCAATCGGATCAATTCGCCACGCAGTTTGCGTGTCGGTCATGAACTGCAAATTCCCGGCCGCCAGACTGCGCCGGACACCCAGCTTGCCCGGGGCGGCGGCGCACCGAGAAACATCACGCCCACTTCGGCCCAGCAGTACCGGGTGCAACGCGGCGACACCCTCTATGACATAGCCCAGGCGCATGAGGTCTCCGTGCAGGATTTGCAACGCTGGAACAATATCGGTCGGGGACAACGGCTCTTGGTCGGCAATATGTTGCGGGTCGCCGAGGATGCGCCTACGCCCACGCCGATGGTGGCGTCTGTGCCGGAACGCCGTTCAGGCAGTACCGGGTCCGCCATGCGTTACCATACGGTCCGGCGCGGCGAGTCTCCCTCCGCCATTGCGCGGCGTTACAACGTTCCTTTGAATGAACTGCTCCGCTGGAACAACCTCAGCCGGAACGCCACCATCCATTCCGGTCAGCGGCTGGTTATTGCGGTCGGCGATGACGTGGAACCGGTGGAAACGCCCCCGGCCTCGGCCCCGGCGACAGAACCTACGCCCACGCCCGCGCCTTCACCCGCGCCGAGTTCAACCCCGACCTTGGCCTTGGCCCCGCCGCCGGGTCCCGCCCCAGCACGCACGCAGCAGAATCCGACGCCGGACTTTGAGACCGTTACGCATCAGGTGGCGCGGGGCGAAACAGCCAGTCAGATTGCTGCCCGATACAATGTCCCGCTGGATGATCTGTTGTCCTGGAACAACAAAAACCGCTCGTCGGTCATTCGGGTGGGTGAAGAACTTAGCATCCGCCAGGCAAGTTCGGAGGCGGCATCCGCGCCGTCTTCCACCCCTGCTTCCAATACGCCAGCTACCCACACCGTCGCCCGTGGCGAGACCCTGGGCGCCATCGCGGATCGATACCAGGTCGCGTTGGCCGATCTGAAGACCTGGAACAACAAGGATGATCGCGCCATTGTCCACGTCGGCGAGGAAGTCCGGCTCCGGGCCGGCGCCGCTTCAGGCTCACAGAGCGGCAGTGCTCCCACGCAACAAGCCGCACCCCAATACCAGACCCACACCGTGGCGCGTGGGGAAACCCTCAGCGGAATTGCCGCCCGCTACAATGTTGCCTTGAATGACTTGCGCTCCTGGAACAACAAAGGCAACAGCGCGACGATTCAGGTGGGTGAAACCCTGCGTATACAGCAATCAGGCACGGGTACGGCAACGCCGGCTGCGCCTGCCGTCCGCACGCACACGGTTGCTCAGGGCGAGACAGCCAGCGCCATTGCGCGGCGCTACAACGTGGCCACACAAGAACTACTGGCCTGGAATAGCAAGTCCGCCAACGACGTCTTGCGCATCGGAGAAGCGCTGGAAATTCGTGGTGCTTCTGGAGGCAGCGGTGGTAGCAGTGGTAGCAGTGATTCCGGAAGCGGCAGTGGCAACGGTGCGGTAACCCATACGGTTGCTCGAGGCGAGACTGCCAGCGCCATCGCCGCACGCTATAACGTTCCCACGCAAGAACTACTGGCCTGGAACAACAAAGGCAGTAACGACGTCCTCCGTGTTGGAGAAGAGTTTGTCATTTACCCGAACGGTAGTAACGGCAGCGCCTCCAGTAATGCCGTGAGGCATGTGGTAAGCTCCGGCCAGAATCCCACGACCATCGCCCGCCGCTATGGTGTCTCCGTGAATGAGCTCTTCGAATGGAACGAATGGCCCAACCGCCATGTGCTGCAGGTTGGCGACGAGGTGCGCATTTACCAGTAACAATGCTGGAAAGCACAAAACGTCATTAACATAATTTTTACCAAAGCGCCGGAAGAAAGGATCCAAGCCTGACTCCGGCGCTCTTTTTATATACGTGGGCGACATCAAGGTCACATGGCGAATGACATTCTTTCAGCCATCTATATTGCATTGAAATACGCAGATATGCTCCAATGCAGCAACACGTAAAGGTGTTTTTTGTGGGGAAATAGAATTCACGTCTTACAGTTTATTGAAACGGAATTACCTGAACATAGGGGGAAATCATGATGAGGTTTCGAGTGATCTGCTTGCTGTGTGTACTGACACTCCTTGGCGCCTCCCAAGTTGCGGCCCGGGAATTTCACGTGTCCATGGACGGTGACGACAGCGCCACGGGCGCCGCGGATGCCCCCTTGCGCAGCATCTCCGCCGCTGCCGAGCGGGCCCAACCGGGTGATGTGATTACCGTCCATGCCGGGGTCTACCGCGAACGCATCAACCCACCCCGTGGCGGCATATCCGATGAACAGCGCATCACCTATCGCGCCAACCCGGGTGATAACGTGGTCATCAAGGGCTCGGAGATAATTCAGGACTGGTCCCATGTGCAAAACGAAACATGGAAAGTGATACTCCCCAACAGCTTTTTCGGTGATTTCAATCCGTATGATGATCTTATATATGGGGACTGGTTCAATCCGCTAGGTCGAGAACATCATACCGGAGCGGTGTATTTGGGCGGCCATTGGCTGACCGAGGCAAGCAGCCTGGAAGAAGTGTTGGCGCCGGTGCGGGATATGCCTTTGTGGGCCGAATCCGGCATTCCGGGTTTTCTGCTGAATGTAGCGTGGTTCCAGGTGGGCGATGGCGAAGCCGATTCCACCCGCATACCCGCCGCCGGTTTTGCTGCGCACCAGGGTATCCAGACCACCGAAGCTTCTGAAGGCGGAGAGTGCATTGGTTGGATTGAAGATGGCGATTGGGTCCGTTATGACGACGTAGACTTCGGCGACAACGCGACTGAATTGCAGTTTCGCGCAGCTTCCGCCACGGACGGAGGCCGCATTGAGGTGCGTCTGGATGCGCCGGATGGCGCGCTCCTGGGCACAGCCAACGTGGAGAACACGGGGGACTGGCAAATCTGGTCCACGTTTAGTGCGGAAGTAACGCCGCTGGACGGGCAACACACCATTTATCTGGTGTTCCGGCATCCTGATGAGGACATGGAACCGGATGCGCCAGCCCAAGAAGAAAATACCGAGTTGTGGTTCGCGGAGGTCGACGACCGCAACACAACTATCTGGGCACAGTTCCAAGACATCGATCCGAACGAAGCGGAAGTCGAAATCAATGTCCGGCAGACCGTCTTTTACCCCGAAGCCACTGGCATGGACTACCTCACCGTGCGCGGCTTTACCATGATGCATGCCGCAACGCCCTGGGCGCCGCCCACCGCAGAGCAGATCGGCCTGATCGGTACGAACTGGAGCAAGGGCTGGATCATCGAAGACAATGACATCCGGTATTCGACCTGTGTCGGCATTACGTTGGGTAAATACGGCGATGCCTGGGACAACACCTCGGAGAACACGGCGGAAGGCTATGTTGACACCATCCACCGTGCACTGGAAAACGGCTGGCGCAAGGACAACATCGGGCATCATGTTGTACGCAACAACCGCATCGCCCATTGCGAACAGGCCGGGTTGGTCGGTAGCCTCGGGGCCATCTTCAGCACCATATCCCACAACACCATCCACGACATCCACGTGCGCCGGCTTTTTACCGGGGCGGAAATGGGCGGGATCAAGCTGCATGCGCCCATTGACACGCTCATCAGCAACAATCACATCTACCGCACGGCCCGGGGCATCTGGCTGGACTGGATGGCGCAAGGCTCTCGGGTCACCGGCAATCTGCTACACGACAATAGCCCGCTGGAAGACCTTTTCATGGAAGTGAATCATGGGCCGTACGTCATTGACAACAATATCTGCTTGTCGCCGACTTCCCTGAATGACTGGTCGCAAGGGGGGGCCTATGCACACAACCTGTTTAATGGTCGGATCGTGCTTCGACCGGAGCTAAGCCGTGAGACGCCCTACCACCCGCCACATTCCACCGAGCTTGCCGGGTTGAAAAATATTCCGGGTGGCGATACCCGCTTCTACAACAACCTGTTCACCGGGGGCACGGGCTTGCCTACCTATGACGAAACGGCATTCCCAATGTATATGGTAGGAAACCTGTTTTTGGGCGGCGCTGTTCCCTCTGTGCATGAGAGCGATGTCCAGGTAGCGCCGGATTTTGATCTGGAAATCCGTCTTATCGAAGCAGCCGATGCGGTATACCTGGAAATGACGCTGGACGCCGACCTTCTGAACTACGACAAGCCCCTGGTCAACACCGAATTGCTGGGTGAAGCCGTGGTGCCGGACTTGCCTTTCCTGGATACAGATGGATCAACATTGGTTATTGACAGCGATTACTTCGGCGTTGCTCGCGACGCGGACAACCCGCAGGTAGGTCCTTTTGAACAACTTCAGGACGGACAGAACCGCCTGCAAGTGTGGGACACTTCGACTGAGTAAATGCCAATATACCGCCGGGGGCTACGGCCGCGCCTGCTTCTCGCAGATATGCCGGACGAT
>SKJD01000338.1 GCA_007116095.1 Candidatus Hydrogenedentota bacterium | reverse complement strand
GACGAAGGCGGTTTCGCGCCTGATCTGAGTTCGAACGCCGAAGCCATCGAAGTCATCCTGAAGGCCATCAAGAACGCGGGCTACAAGGAAGGCAAGGACATCTGGATCGCCATGGACCCGGCCTCCAGTGAGTTCTACAAGGACGGCACGTACCTGATGGAAGCCGAGGCGCAGAAGGAAAAGAGCTCGGCCGATATGATCCAGTTCTGGAAGGAACTGTGCGAGAAGTACCCGATCATCTCCATCGAAGACGGGCTGGACGAAGGCGACTGGGCCGGCTGGAAGCAGTTGACCGACACCATCGGCGACAAGGTGCAGTTGGTCGGTGACGACCTCTTCGTGACGAACACCGAGTACCTGGGCCGCGGCATCAACGAGGGCGTCGGTAACTCGATCCTCGTGAAGGTGAACCAGATCGGCACGCTGACCGAGACCCTGGACGCCTGCCAGATGGCCCACCGCGCCAAGTACACAACGGTGTTGTCGCACCGCAGTGGCGAGACCGAAGACTACACGATCGCCGACATCGCCGTAGCCATCAACGCCGGCCAGATCAAGACCGGTTCGGCCTCCCGCAGCGATCGCATCGCCAAGTACAACCAGTTGCTGCGCATTGAAGAGGAACTGGGCGATCAGGCGGCCTACCTGGGCAAAGACGCCTTCTACAATATCTCCCTCTAAGGGATTGCATGCCGGGGTATCCCGTCCTAAGGCCCTGTGCCTACACGGGTTACCCCGGTTCTTATCAATAGTTTCAATACGAAGCGGTGCTTGTTGCTTAAATGTCGACAAGCACCTGCTTTTTACCGTACAATACCGATAAGCAGACCTGTCTTACGGTGACTGCCGGGTACGGAGCTTGCGCCTTGCTGTGTCCGCCGGCTTGGCGGCGTGGGGTGCGCATGGACTTGGTGAAGGTAGTGGCGCGCCCGTGATGTGGACGCATTCCTACCGGCCTGCTGTCCTGTTGGGACGCCGTGTCTACGTTGTACGTAGGATGCATGGCCTTGTTGTGGCCAGGTGTGTATCGGAAGTTGTGCTGACACAGCTTCGGAGTTTCTGCTTATGGAACGTCCGAGTAAACTCAAGTTTTTTCTTGCCCTGGTGCTGGTCACGGCTTTCATGGTGGTCTATGCCCGCCATTGGGAATTGCCCGATCGCTATGAGGCCCATCGGGAACGTGAACAGTCGTTGCACCGGCTGGAGCAGGAAGTAAATTCGCTACAGGATTTGTTGGCGGAGGAACAGGCGCGTTTGGAAGGGCTCAGCCAGGACCCGCTGGAGATTGAAGCCTCCATTCGCTATTGGAATCAGTTCGTGCGCGAAGGGGAAACCGTCTTCCGGATTGAAGAAAGCCCCTCGGACGACTGACTGCTTGCATTCCAGGCCCAACGACGTACTAACCGGCAGTGGGGGCCTTTTCCCCATATCGCTGTAGTGTTCAGGTTATCGGGACAATAAAGGATATAACGCGGCTCTGAGCCAGGAAATCACGTTACATAATCAAGAAGAAGCCATTCGGCTTTTAGGGAAAAACGGCGAACTGCGCCGTTATATTCAGGATCAATTTCAGGTGCGGATTGTCGATCGCGGCGCGAAGGTGGTGGTGATCGGAGACGATGCCCATGCGCGGATTATCGGCGATCTATTGCGTGAATTGTTGACTGCGGTGCGTAGTGGCCACACGCCGACGCTGAAGGACGTGGAGTATGCCTTGGGCGAAGCCCGCGATCAGGAAGTCAGCGGCCTGGGCGAAGTCTTTGGCGGCAAGGCGCCGGCCTTGCGCAAGGACATCCATATCCGCCCGCGCACCCGGGGGCAGAAGCGTTACCTGGACACCATCCACCAGAGCGAAATGACCCTTGGCATCGGTCCCGCCGGCACCGGCAAGACATTCTTGGCCATGGCTGCGGCGGTATCGGCTTTGCTGAACCGCGAAGTACAGCGCCTTATCCTGACGCGGCCCGCCGTGGAAGCCGGGGAGAGCCTGGGCTTTCTGCCGGGGGACATGGCGGAGAAGGTCAACCCCTACCTGCGTCCGCTCTTTGACGCCCTCTTTTCGATGGTGGACATGGAGCGCGCCCAGCGACTCATCGAGCAGCAGCGTATTGAAGTCGCCCCGCTGGCCTTTATGCGGGGCCGCACCCTGGACCAGGCCTTTATCATCCTGGACGAAGCCCAGAACACCACCCCCGATCAGATGAAGATGTTCCTGACCCGGCTCGGGCAGGGCTCCCGCATGGTGGTCACGGGGGACATCACCCAGGGCGACCTGCCCCGGGGAGCCCGTTCAGGGCTGGAAGACGCCCGTAACCTGCTTCAGAACATCCCCAGCATCGGTATTGTGTACCTGACCCAAAAAGACGTGGTTCGCAACCCGCTTGTGCAGAAAATTATCAATGCCTATGAAGGCGATTCCCCGGAGGCCGGTGCGGCATCCGAGGAAGACGATGATGACAACAATGACCTGATGATGGACAAAGGACTGGCACAGGCATGATTACGATGCGGCGCGGCAAAAAAAAACCGCGGCCGGCTTCGCTCGCCCCCAAACAAGCGCGGACCGCCTTCACCCGGAAACACCAGGAAAAAGCCATCATCGCGGTGGCTGCGGTCCTTATGGTGTTGCTCCTGCTGCATGAGCCCGCCCGCGACGCCGGTCTACCCGCGGACATTGACACCTCGGTCATTCCCCGGGACGACATCCGTGCGGCGACCTCATACCGGTCCGTCGATCTGACGGCCACGAAAATCGCCCAGGACGAAGCCGCCGCCCGGGTGCCCAGCTACTACCAGATCGATCAGCTTCGGGTGCGTAGCCGCATGCAGGTCCTCGAGTTGCACATTCAGCGCATCGAAGAAGAACGGGACGCCGTGGCGCGGGAAATTGTAGAAGCCCTGCGGACGTCGGATGCAACGCAGACCGAGGAAGAGATTGTCCAGCGCACGCTGAGCGCCTATGTCGCTGCCCTGTCGGAAGAATTCGAATGGGCGGCGGAAATGTCCAACGCCAACCTCATTCTTTGGCTCCAGCCGGACCTGGGTTCCCTCCCGGAACGCATCTTTGAAGCGCCACCGGAAGCCAATGATGCCGATGCGATGTCGGAAGCGCTGGAGACCACGGCGCAAGACGATACTCCGCCGGAAACGCCTGCGCCAACCCTGGACGCCGTGCGCCTTGAAACGGATTCGCATGCGGGGCTGACCTTCACCTACGGCGACATCCTGCGGGAACTGGCCATGGAGAGCGCCGAGTACGCCTTGCGGCAGGGGATTCGCAAGGAGAACCCGGAGAACCCCGGGGAGTCCATCGTCATCTTTCAGCAGACGCCCACCGGTGAAACACAGCCTTCCCCCGAGATGCCGATTATGAGCGTGCCGACGCCGGAAGAAGCCCTGGAGCAGGTGCGTCAGCGATTGGTGGATCGCGCCAAGGAGGCCGCGCAAGAGACCGAACAGCCGACCGAGTGGGCGAAGCTACATGAAGCCGCCATCGAAGTGCTGGAGGACATCCTGGTGGACACCATCCGGGCGGACCGGGTCTACTCCGCCGGGGCCCGGGAACGCGCCCGTGAAATGGTCGAGCCCGTCTACCGCGAAATCCGCTCGAACATGAAAATTCAGGCCGGGGGCGAGCCCTGGACCCCACAGAGCATCGTCGACCTGGAAGCCTACTACGACGTACTGGCGGATGAGGCGTTGCCTTCCCGACAGATTTTCAGCATGCTCGCCGCCTATGCGTTGCTGGTGTTGCTGGTGCTGGCGGGGATATACCGATCCTTCCGTATACTGCTTTCCGAGTCCGAGGCCGATGAGTTTCCCTGCCTGTACAACCTGGCGCTGCTGTTGCTTGTGCTGGTCCTGGCCGCGGGCTGGGTCGGGGCCTACTTCGAGCCGACCGGTTTCCTGATTCCCGTGGCGGCGGTGGGTATCCTCTTTGCGATTCTAGCCAACATGCGTATGGCCGTGCTGGTAGGCATCGCCGCGACGATATTGCTCTCCGCACAGTATCAGTTTGATTGGCGACTGTTGGTCGTCGGGCAGATCATGACCCTCGCCGGTATCTTCAGTATTTTCCGCGTGCGCCGCCGCAGCGACATGGCCAAGGCCTCACTCACAGCCACGGGCACCGGTCTGCTCGCCATGTTGGCGCTGGTGCTGGCAAAGGACAGCCTCCTGAGCGACGCCGCCCTGCGCTACCTCCTGCTCGTGGGCATGAACGGCGCCATCTGCCTCATGGTCGTGCCGGCGCTACTCTCCCCGCTGGAACGCCTCTTCGGCATCACGACGGATATCCAGTTGCTGGAGTACTCGGACCTCAACAACGAGCTATTGAACCGCCTGGCCATCGAGGTGCCCGGCACCTACGCCCACAGCCTGTTGTTGGGCCAGCTCGCCGAAGCCGCTGCGGACGCCATCGGGGCCAACGGCCTAAAGGCGCGGGTCTGCGCCTACTACCACGACATCGGCAAGATGCGCCGCCCGACCTATTTCGTCGAGAACCAGAACGGGGAAAACGTCCACGACGCCCTGTCGCCGCGCCTGAGCGCGCGCGCCATTGCCGCGCATGTGACGCAGGGGGCCGAGATGGCCCGGGAATACCACCTGCCGCGCCCGATAATTGACGGTATACTGGAGCACCACGGCACCTTCCTGATCGGGTACTTCTACCAGCAGGCCTTGGAGCAGCAGAAACATGGCGATGTCCAGGAAGAGGATTTCCGCTATCCGGGGCCCAAGCCGCAACATCCCGAGACGGCTATCCTGATGATCTGCGACGCCTGTGAATCTGGTATCCGCTCGATCAAGAATCCGAACGAAGACCGGGTGCGGGAGTTCGTCGACAAAATCGTGGCGGCGCGCATTGCCGACCGGCAATTTGATGAGTGTAACCTGACCCTTCGGCAGCTCGACAAGATCGCCGACGTCGTCGCGCACCGCATCGCTATCAACCTGCACACCCGCGT
>SKJD01000120.1 GCA_007116095.1 Candidatus Hydrogenedentota bacterium | reverse complement strand
TTGTCCCGCTGGTCCATGCCGAGCTGCTCCAGGCTGAAGAGGAAAGTCCCCTTCTCCAGGATACGCATCACGACGCGCTCGCCGTGGGCAATGGGAATGATGGAGACACGGATGTCGATCTCTTTGCCGCTCAGGCGGATTTTAATGCGGCCGTCCTGGGGCAGGCGGTGTTCGGCGATATTCAGGTTCGCCATAATCTTCACACGGGAAATCACCGCGGCCTGCTGGGTCTTGGGCACGGAAAACTTTTCGTAGAGCACACCGTCAATCCGGTAGCGCACACGCACCTCGCGCTCGAACGGCTCGATGTGGATATCCGAAGCGCGCTCCTTGACGGCGCCCGTGATCACCAGGTTGATGAGCTTGATGATCGGCGCTTCGTTCGCCAGGTCCAGCAGGTCCCGCTCGGATTCGATATGATCGAGATGGTGCATCTCGCCGTCCTGCTCGTCATCGGACATAGTAATGTTGCCGATCATCTCGGCGGCGTTCTCGCCCTGCTGCTCGAAGTAGGTGTCGATGATTCGGTTAATGTCCGTCATGCGGCAAAGGACAGGCTTCACTGGGCCGCCCAGGAGCAGACGCAGGTCGTCCAGCGGCAGGAGGTTCGTCGGATCATGCACCGCCACATGAAAGGCCTTGCCGTTTTTTCGGAAGGGCACCATGTTGTACTGACGGATGAAGTTGATGGGCACCTTCGTCGTCAGTTTGGCGTCGATCTCCCCTTCCAGGTTCAACTCATAGGGAATGTCGAATTGCTCACTGAGCGCGGCCAGGATATGTTCTTCATCGACATAGCCCAAGTCCAGCAACAGCTCGCTGACCCGCTTCTTGCGGATTTTCTGCAGCTCCAGCACTTCGCTGACCTGTCCCGGCTCAACAACGCCTTTTTCCAGTAATATGTCACAGAACTGTGCGTCCTGGGTGCTTTGCATACGAATGCCGCCTTTATCGCTGAATATCGCCGCGTCCAAATTCCACTTCCGAGCGGCGACCGGTCAAGGCCTCGGATTTTTCCAGGGTCGGACGGTAATTCTGACGCAAATCATGCTTGCGCTGTATCTTCTGGAAGAAACCCCGCTGAAACAGCTCGTCCACATTGGTGTCATAATAATCGTCCACCATCTGCTGTGTCAGACGGTCCATGTCGCCTCCTTCTTTAACGATGTGCGGGGTAATCAGGACGACCATATTCCGCTTTGTCCGGCCAGTACTTCGACGCCGGAAGAGGTTACCCAAGATAGGTATGTCACCCAATATGGGCGTTTGGTTCCGGCTGCGGGTGGTGCTATCCCGGATGAGACCGGCTATTACCGCCGTACCACCGTCTTTCACCAGAATCTTGTTTCGGATCAGAGACTTGTTTGTGGTCGGCCCCAGGATATCCACGGTACCGATTTGGTCGGCTTCCAGATCGGAAACTTCGATTTCCAAATCCAGCAGCACATTGTCGCCCTCGCTGATCTGCGGCGTGGCCGTCAGTTTCACACCGACCTCTTCACGCTGCACCCGGGTGGTGCCGAACTGCGAGCCGGTAAACTGACCATCCTGGGATGCACTCGGCCGGGAGGTCGCCGTGATGAAGGGGACTTCCTGACCCACCACGAAGGAGGCCTCTTCGTTGTCCACACTCACCACACTCGGCTGGGAGAGTACTTCCAGCTCACTGATGGTCTCAATCGCCTGGAAGAGCAACGGCACAAAGGGCACTTTCACCTGTTGGCCATTAATATTGAGGGTGATATCGTCGTAAATACCAGCGGTAATCCCGCCGTCCTGACCAAGCCCCAGGATAGCGCCACTCAGCGCTGCGGCAGGGCCTCCAACCAACTGTTCGGCCGCCTGCGCCGCCCGGGCCAATTCGTAAATATTTTGGGTGTTCGCCACGGCAAAGCCGTCGTGGCCAGTGATCGCGCCGGCATCCACGGACAAGCCCCAGTTGTCGTTGATGGTTACGTCCATCACCACGGCGCTGACCTGCACCTGGCGCTTGGGGACGTCCAACCGGGCGATGAAGGCTTCGAGAATGCGGTAATCCTGTGGCGAGGCATTGATCAACAGGGCGTTGGTCTGATCATAGCGCGAAATGGACACGGCCTGTTCAAATGGCTGTACGTCCCCGCCAACGCCGCCACCGCCGCCACCGCCCCCCGGACCGCCATTGCCTTGGGACTGCTGACGTCCGGCGCCGCCCAGGAAGGGCGCAAGCGCCTGTTCCACCTGCTCGGCATCGGCGTTCAGGAGCTGGTAGATGTGCATGGTGTTGGCTTCATAGGGCGTTGGTGTGTCCAAGCGCCGCACGAGATCGCGCACCTTCACCATCATACCGCCGGAAGCCACGACGATCAGCGAATTCAGCCGTTCATCCGACATGATCCGCAAAATTTCTTCCCGGGCGCCGATCACCTGCATCTGCGGGGTGCCCGGCACGGTCGGCCGGACAGGCCGCGTCTGGCGCGTCGGCTGGGGCTGGGGCCGCACCTGTTGTTGCTGTTGTTGCTGGGCCTGGGGCGACCGGGACGGCCCTTCGTCCAGGAGCACTTCGCGCAATTGCTCGGCGAGCACATTGGCGCGGGTATACTCCAGGGTGAAGATTTCCATTTCCGTCTCAGCCCCGGGAATATCCACCGATTCCAACAGACGAAACATCCGGCGCAGGCCATTGGCCGTGTCGGTGATAATCAGGGTGTTCGTGGGCGCATAGGTATCAATCCGGGCGGTGTCGGAAGCAACCAGGCGCAGGGCGTTGGCCAACTCCGAAGCATCGGCATAGCGCACCGGCACGATATGCGTGGAATAGGTGTCGAAACTGTCCGGTATATAGTCCAGGCCTTCTATTAAATCCGTTTTCCCGGAAGTCGGCGCCTCGGGTGACGGGACCACTTCCACCAGGTGTCCTTCCACATTCTCGACCAGGGAATAACCGCGACGGGCCAAGACCGACTCCAGCACCTGGTAGGCCAGTTCCGGCGGAATTTTGTCGTGGGTAATCAGGGTCACCGTTGTCGCCCCGACATTGGGATCGATATCGAAGTTGCGACCGGTCAGGCGACCAATCGTGCGTATCACCTCGAAAAGCGGGGTCTCCTCAAAATCAAACGAAATATAATCCTCCGGCGTCGCTCCGGATTTTTCTTCGTTCGACGCGCCCATCCCCATGGTGCCGTTGGTCTGCAGAGGCTGCTGCGCACCCCGGGCGGCTCCGGCGGGGGTGCGGGCGGTCGGCGGGGTGGGGCGAGTGGGCTGTACCCGTGTCGGGGCGGGACGGGTCGGAGCAGGAGCCGGGGCCGGTTGCAGCGGGGCCTGCTCTTCGTATTGCTCCTCTTCGTAGACGACTTCGTCCTCGTAGACTACCTCGTCCTCGTAGACCACCTCGTCTTCATAGTACTCATCATCATAGACGACATCGTCGTCATGATAAATCTCCTCCTCATAGTATTCCTCCTCCACCATCTCCTGCGCCTGGGAGGGAGCGGCATACAAGGCAAACGTCATCCCGAGGATCACCCCGAAAACCCCGTTCAACATTTTTCTGGAAAGCATGTGCACGGCCATTCCTCTCTTATTGCCCATCGCTAAAATCGTGTATTCCAGGCCATTCGACCGGTAGCAGCGATACCCCGGCTAACCTCATCCAGGAGCACAGCCAAGCTTTCCCGGTCGCCTGCCGGGATGATGCCTGCACGCCGACGCAAATTTGTGCTTCTCATGTGCGCTTTGCTGTTTACTCAGCGTAACGTATACGTGATAACCTGGGTCTGTCCATTGCGCATGATGCCAATGCGAAATGCGGAAGCATTCTGCTGGCTTTGCACAATCTCCATGATCTTTTCCTGGCTGTCGATCTGGACATTGTTCACCGTTTGCAAGATATCGCCTTCGGCCAGGCCCAGTTGTTGCGCCAGGGGAATATTCTCAAAATCTTGTGCGGTCACCCCAATTACCTGGCCGTTATCGTCCGTGACCAGCTCGGGCTCCAGGCGGATCAGGTCGTTGTAGCTGCTGTATAGCTCGTTCACAAGTTCATTGCGATTGAGTTCCACGCGGTCCGATCCCCGTGCGTTGGCGCGCACCGTATCCGGCCCGGGGCGGTCGCTCAGGCTTGCCTGTAGGGTCTCCTCTTCGACATCATCCATGCTCAGGCGCTCCCGCTGTGGCGGGGAAACGCGGTGGTTCATCAGGATGACCCGGCGCTTGTGCACCTCCTCCAGCGTTACTTCGTCCACAATGCTGTCGCCCAGGGCATAGGAACGCACATTGCCGCGATCTTCCAGGTTCTCGATAATCGCCATACCGAAGGGGTCATGCTCATCCAGCGCCACCGTACCCATCAACCGCAATTGCAACGTCGTTTCCTCCACTGTAGGAGGCGGTGGCGGCGGTGGCGGCGGTTCTTCGGGTTGCTGATCCGGCGTCCAGCGTCCAGCAGCCCCAAAGAGGCCATTGCGAATGATGCCATTATACAGCTCCCGGTTGCTGATTTCTCCGAGCCGGAAAGCCTCGACCGTATCGCTGCCGACTGCCTGGGCGGCCATAGCGGTATTGTCCGGTGTGGGAAGGTCCCGCATCATCAACCACCCAATGGCGAGACCTGTCAGCAGAACGAAGCATACCAGCGCAATTTCCGTGATGATAAATATTTGACGAATGATCAGGCTTCTGATCATGGCACCCTCAATAATGGTAGAAAAAATTACTTCGAAGTGTACAGCATGCCGGGGCGGGAATACGCTTCATTTATACAATAAAAACCTGGAGTTCAAGCGCCCATTGACAACGCAAGGACACTACGCCTTGTTGACAGTAGGCGGCAACGTCTAACGGACACAATATTATGCGGTATTACAGCATGCAATGCCAAACAGGCATTGCACACCCAGCAAAAACGCCTTTTTCGGGGCCCACTGAAACGAGACTTCAAATGGATAAACCCCTGTCCCCCATTTGGGTTCCATATGGAGGGTCGACAGGCCAATATTTCCGACGGCTTCGGCGCAAAATAAATACCGGCCACAGTACGGAGGTATTGCGACCGGCAATTTTCATTTCATGGTTGGCTATGTATAATGTTCAGCGGAATCCGCTTTACGCCAATATGTTTACTTATTCGACGGCTTCCGTAGCGGCGGCCTTCTCTTCGACCAGGGCATTCATGTACTCCAGGTAATCCGCCAGGGGAACAACCGCGTTTTCCTCGTCATCCAGCACGACTTCCACAGGCTCGCCCTCTTCGTCCATTTCGGCCTTGGCGGCTTTCTGTCGTTGAATCTGCAATTGGTCGAGCTGTAACGGCAAGCGTGTGTGGACAGATTCACCGGTGATATATTTTTCACCGCTCTTGCGGTCGGTTTCAATAATCAGCTTGCCACGATGCCCACCGTGCAGGACCAACCCGAAGGGCGCCTGGTCTCGAAGATACAGCAGGACTTCCTCGCCTTCTTCGAAGTCGGGCATCTCGCTGACCTTCAGCCGCACCCCATTTACCTTACCGCCGAGCATGACGAAACTCAGTTGTGTAGCCTTGGTGGCGTTGCCTTTCAGGACTTCGTCCACCTCGACCACTACATCGGTATAGATGGCCCCCGTACCGCCGTCACGGAAGCTGTGGGTAGACACCACGACGCCGGTAATCACCTCATCGGCCCCCGGAATCATGTCTTCCGTCTTCACGAAGGCAATGCTGGCCACGGCAAGACTGCTCAGCAGGAGCGCAGCAGCCCCGACAAGCAACACGGGCAGCATCCAGCGTCGCACACGGCTTTCTCCGCGCAAGACCCAGCCCAATATCAAGGCGGCCGCCATTAACCCGAAAGTCATCATACCGTATTCCATCGTCCAGTACATTCCATAAACCAGGTTGGTGACCGCGCCGTTGGCCAAGGTGTTGCCCAGCATCACTCCCGCCAGGTTCGGCGCGACCGTGTAATACAAGTTGACCAGGGACGTACCCAGGGCCGTACTCAGGAGCACATCGTCCCGGAAGCCGCGCAGGTGGTTTGACTTCGACGAGATACCGCCGAACAAACCGCCGTCATTATCACCATCCCCAACATCACCGCCGCCGCCGGCGCCTTCTTCGATAATGTTGAGCGGGCAGACATCGTTCGGATCGCCAAACATGGGCCGGTCCGGACGCAGGATGCCGGTCAGCGAGCGGTTGGTGTCCATGCTGACTACCGTCTGCCGTTGCACATTCCAGTACAGGGGCGTACCGGCGTTCCAGTTTTCGAGATTGTTGATATTCCGTGCTTCGTGGAAGACCTCGGCAATATAGTTCTCGTTATATTCTCCACCCTCATGCAGGCTGTCCACCTCTTCGGGCAGCATGCCGGGAGGCGCCTGACGCTGGAAACCGCTCTCATCCAGCGGATTCATGGTAATCGTATAGCTGGGCGTGTATAGCGTATCATTGGTTCCAGGCAGTTCAAATTGCCGCCACAGCCCGATCAGGTCGAATTGCCCCACCGTACTGGGCGCGTCAAAGTTCGCATAGAGCCCGGTCATGGTGCTGAACAGGGGTACCCGCTGTGAACTTGGGCTGTTGCTCACGTCCGCCCAGGCCACAATGTGTGCTCCGGAAAGCGGTATGGAGGGCAGGCCGATCTCGCGCCGGGTCTTGGTTCGCGCGTTTTCGTTGATGCCAAAAAACTTGTTCTGGTTGCCCCGGGGATAGAGCCAGGAAATTCCGGAGATGTCATCGGGCGCCAGGTCTTCCCAGCCGCCTCGCATGTTGCCGAGATCGTCTTCCACCTCAAAATAGAGCGGGAACATAGTCGGCGTGGCGCCGATATAATGCGACTGGCCATTGGGCAGGGTCATCCAGAAGACCGGGGTCTCCACCAGGCCGTCCAGTGATTCCGGGTCTTCCGGATCAAGGAATTCAGGGCGGAGATTGTTCAACGGCGTCGGAGCCAACCCGAGGAAAAGTCCAAGGTGATGCACCAGCGTACTCTTCAGTTCAAAGGGGGCCGGCTCGCCTTCCGGGCTTAAACGGTGCGAGGAGGCGTCTACCACAATGTCCGCATCCAGGATCGCGCCCTGGGACACCGGAACCGAGATATTGCCGACTTCCACCGTGGCGTCTTGGTCTTCGACAAACTCTATAATCGTCACTGCGCCCACCGGGAAGCCCAGGCCGGGCACCTGCACGGCGTCCGGATCCGGGACGATGGAGGTATCCGTGCCCTCGGGCACTTCCGTAACCTGCATTGCGATGAAGAGGCGGGGGTCGTCGGTCACCAGGATCGGTTCGCGAATGACGTCGCCTTCCACAAAAGAGGCATAGGAAGTGGGGACATCTGACCACACCCGCATGGCGGCGCGCACGGTGTTGAGTTCTTCCGGCGTGAAACCACTTGGGCCGCCTTCCAGATGCATCAACAACCCATCATTCGCCCCGACATTTCCATCGTCGGTGCGATCGAAGTCCGTCAAGCGCCACCGCTGCAACACCAATCGCCCGCTGTCCGGGTCGATAAAGCCTTCCGGAAAAAACGCAAAAGCCACGGAAGAGCAACTTAAGGCAGCCACCCAACATACGAGCACGACGCTCATCCGTTTTACGGTTGCATTCACGAATCGAATTCCTTTCATCACGCAGGACGATCCCCCCCGGGAGAAACGCCATAAACCGTTGTGTATTTCCGTGGGACGAAGCACCCGGCTAATAACAGGTGCTTCGCCGCTCCTTAATCTTATAGATATGCACTTACTTCTGCAAGCGCCTACGCTTCACAACTACGGACTCAGCTTTTCCGCACTGCCTGGATTCTACCCGAGGCCGCCAGCAGGACGCCGCCCAGCACGGTCAGCAAGAGCAGGTCACTCCAGGGACTGCCGCCCTGGCCTTCCCCACCAGCCGCACAGCCCAGACGCTTATCCGGTCGATTCGGTTCGCTGATGTACTCGAAAGCATTCATCTTGGTGGCTTCGGCGTTCTTGTCCAGATTACGCACCGTGACGTTCTGCAGACCGGCATTGGCCATGCCGCCCAGCGGGAAGGCCACCGTGATACGCGTACCGTCCGGATTCACCTCCAGCACCGGCATGGTGGTGGAGCCGAATAGCACCTGCACCTGCCCCTTCTGGTTGAAGTTGCTGCCGACCACCGTCACCGGGAAGTCCTGCTCGGTACCCTTGGACGGCTGCACCCCGGAAATCACGGGTTGCGCACCGGACTGCCCAAGCAGAGTGAACAGGTCCATGCGGGTATGCTCTTCACCCCGAACAGGATTGCGCACCCGCAACACCACCGGTTCGGCCGGCGTGCTTCCGGCGCTGGTCGTCAACCGGACGTTGATTTGCGTGTCGGAAGCTTCCAGCACCTCGACATCAAAGCCGGAGATATGGACTTCCGGACTCGTACCGAAGCCACTGCCGTTAATCAGCAACGTGAAGTTGTCTTCCGGCAGAATTTGCACTGGCAGATCCGGCTTGCTTACCGACTGAATCTGCACCGAGAACGGGGATACAGAGCGCTGACGCGCCGAGACCACGCTGGAGCGACGCTTCACACTGGTGTGTGAGCGAATCCAGTCAAAGCCGCTACTGTCTTGCTTCATACCGGCGGTCGAACCGTCCAGGAAGTAGCGGGTATGGGGTTCTTTGAAGTAGCTGATGAAGCCAACCCCACGGGAACCCCAGGGGAATTCCTGGAACTTCATGTAGTTATTGCGATCTTCTCCCGACAGTCCGGCCCAGATGTGCGGATCGGGTTCCGTGGGCGTATTCGGCCCCCAGGACACGATACCGGCGCGGAAGTTCACATTCTCGCGCATTTGGTCCGAAGCACGGGCGACGATGAAGAAGTCCGTACCATATTCCGGGTCCACACCGCTGTTGCCGAAGGTGTTGTGAATCCACTGCCGGTTCCGGGTCTGCTCTTCCCGCGAGATTGGCACATCGGCCGTGCCCGGGGTCGAGAAGACGAACTTCACCTGAATGTTCTGCGAAGCCTGACCGATGAAGACCGGCTTGGCGTCCAGGGTCAGCGGGATGTCGATGCCCGGGTCAAACTGACCATTCCGGTTATCCGGATGGTTGTCGTTATCCCGGTAAATCGCCAGGCCGCTCAACTCCTGGTTGATATCCAGCGGCAACAGATCGCGGGCCGGGTTAAAGGTCCGCTCCGTGCCGACGTTGTAGAGTTCCACAATGACCTGTTCAAGGAAACTGGGATCGCGCACGATGCGGAAGGCGCCGTCTCGCGGTTCGCCGCTGAGCAGGAAGAGCTCGTTGGCGTTGTTCCCCAGAATCTCATAGGACTCGTAGCGGGAATCCACCAGCCAGTCACCGGCGTAGACGTCCGCTTCCCAATCGGAGTCCGGTACGATGAAGCCTTCCGGCAAACCGTAACCTTCATCGCCAACGAGCAGATCGTTCTCCGGCTGGTTGGTCGCCAGGTTCAGCCCCAGCACCGGGACGCCGGTACCACCAATGGTAATCTGGCTGTTCTGTGCGGCCAGGTTCGTCACTTTGGTCGGCACGTTGGCTTCCAGCATGTCGTGGCCGTAGAAGTCCTGCACCGGGTCTTCTTCCGGACTGCGCTTCTCGAAGGCGCCGGCAGCGGTATTGAACTGCGGGAAGAACTGAACGCCCGCCTGGCGCTGATTTTCCTGACGCGACGGCAAGGTCGCCGGAACCACAGCGCGGAACTGTTCAAAACGCGCCAGCTTGTCCGAGGTGCGCACCGTCAGGAAGAGGTCCATGCCGGAGTTGTCCGCTTCGGGGTCCAGGGCCTTCAGCGCTTCGCCCAGCAGGCGGTTCTGCTCCAGGCGCGTGCCATCGTATCCGGGACCCGCTGCACTCAGGTAATCGTAGCCGCCCTTGGAGGAGGCGCCGAAGTCGATGCTGCCGCAATAGATCACAGCAAAGCTGCCTTCCAGCGCAGAGCCCGTATCGTTGTAGGGCAGGTCCCACAGCTCCGATGGCGTGATCGTCAGGACCCAGGCGCGGTCGTGTTCGTCCACAATACCATCACCGTTCAGGTCATCCGGCATGCCGTTGCCCGTCAGGTCGATGTATTCCGGACTGCTGCGCCAACGCAGGTTTTCCAGCGGTACGATCTGGTCGCCAATAGGCAGGGCCGCCGGGGATTCCAGGTAGGATTCCAGTTGCTCCGGCACGAAGAAGGTACCGCTATCATCGGCATCCTCCCAGAGCAGGACCCCGGAATTCAGACTCTGGCCACGCGCATCCAGCGGCATTAGTTTATCCGGATGAAAATCCGGTCCCCAGAAGGCCACATGAATCTGCGCAAGCGAGATGTTATTGCGGTCATTCACCACCGGGTCGCTTGAGCCGACCAAGTTGAAGCCGAGCATGGGCGTGTGCTGGCTGTTGATGTCCACTTTCTGGGTCAACAGGCGCGCCTGGTTGGCCTCATCGTCCCACTGACTCAAGCGGGGCAGTTCGCCCGGCGCCAGTTCACGCGACCAGTTGACGTAGCTCGGCAGGGTCGGGCGTTCCGGCGGATTGATATACGCATTGGAACGGCTGTCCACCGCCGTCGGGCTGAAGTCAAACTCGGCATCGTAGAAGAACGGCGCCGTCTCGAAGGCCCGGTGGCGGCCTTCCGTCTTTTCATACGCAGCAGTCCAGTTATAGCCGATGCCTTCGCCGTCCAGCAGAGCGATGTTTTCTTGCAACCAGAAGCCCCATTGCGCCACACCCACGGTATGGGTATTCAGGAACTGGCCTTGCAGCATGCCGAAGGGGTCCGTCCAACGGCTGAACTCCGTCGGCTCAAAGAGCCCGGAGGCATAGCTCAGACAGACGCCCGGCGCAACCATGCTGTAGTCGAGATCCGTTCGTACGGACCAGTCGGAATCGCTGTTATAAGTCATCACGAGGTCGTAGACTTCCACCCCGACCCGTTGCGGCTTGACGCTGTATTCATTGTGCGTCCGCTGCGGCCACCAGGGTTCATCCACGAGCCAGCGCGGATCATCCTGCCAGACGCCGTCCAGCGACGTAATGAAGCCGAAGGAGCCGTGCGGCGGAATCATGCTGTCGACATAGATACCACCGGTTGTCGTACCGGCATTCGGATCAAAGCGACGCGGCTCGATGAAGGTCCGGAATTCGGCGCCCATCGTGATGCCGCCGGTCACCCCCGGGTCGAGCGAGGAATCGATGTACCCGCTGTCCGGACGCACCACCACGAAGTAGTCATAGCTGAGTTCCGCTGTGCCGCCAGCTCCAAAGACATCGTTGGGCACCGCTTCCAGGTAACCCGCGGTATTGTCCTGGTCGGAGATTTCGTCATCCGTACGACGGTGGCCTTCATAGAATTGCAACTTGATTTTCCACCAGGGATCGCCGCCGCCCGGTGGGAAGGGAATGTACTCCCACTCCGGCGCCGGTCCAATACCCATCATCGGGAAATCGCCGTTGAAGTTCACACCACCGGTAACCTGCGGCGTCGGAGCATTGAATATACCGTCGCCACTGGTGTCATGCCACACCCAGAGACCGTTGAAAGCGACATCGCGATCGTAGACCGGCTCCGAAGCATCATCGAAGATGGTATGGGTAATTTTGTTCAGGCCCGTCCGCGGATCGAAGCCGCCGTTTCCGGGCGGGCCATAAGGGTCGGCCCCGATATCGGTCATGATGACGTTGACTTCACGCAATTGCGCCGCGTCCTTGCCCGACACCACACGCGAGGTAATCAACGGATCATACTGATCGAAGTGCTCGGCCTTGGTCGAGTGCAGGTTAATGCCCAGCACCGGGACCCATTCGTCCAGTGGAAGCAGCTCGCGCATCTGCAGGATTTCCCCGCCGACGACTTCCAGCAATTGGTCCAACTGGTTCCAACGCGGTCGGGTAAACTCGGCCAGCGGCGTATACGTGTACACAGGGCTGGTCCAAGCATTGTTGAATATACCGTCATCACCCCAGGCTCCCGTGATGTCAAAGACACTGAAACTTGAGGAATAGGAGGCCTCTTCTTCCAGGATTTCTCCTTCGAAGAAGTTCGGCGAATAGGCGTCCAGCGGTTCCCCGTCATCATTGATCGGGAAGTTGCCATCCGGGTCCACCATGGTCGCCGCTTCCACGATCGCGTTCAGCGTCGTCTGGCTGCGCCAGGTCGCCGACGTGCGTACGGCCACGATGTAGGACAGGCCGGAGATGGTGTTGTCGCCTTCCGGCCCGGATTCCACCGGGAAGTCCGGATTGGCGGCGTTGCCCTCGCCAATGAAGTCCAGTTCGTAGGTCAAACCGAAGAAGGGACTGGACGCGACCAGTTGCCCCAGCGGTGAACCATCATTACCCCACGTGTAGAGCAAAACATCATTCTCGACATTGAGGTTGTTATTGTCTGCATCGTCGTTAGACCAAGATTCCAGGAAGAGCCCGAACTCCAGTATATCCGAATCCTCGGGACCGGCCAGGTTGCCGTATGGCAGATCGTCACGCTGGTCCGGACGCAGGGTATAGCGCAGGCTTTCCAGGACACGCGGGGCAAAAGCGTCATCCCCGTAGCCCATGGTGAAGTTGAACAACGGCACCCAGTTGGTCAGGGGCACAAGCGCTTCCTGATCCGGGATGATGTTCGTCACCGTGAAGTTGGCTGCGTCCTGATCCTCGCCTTCTCCTTCGCCTTCCCCTTCACCTTCCGCGCCACCTTCGATACGTACGATGATGTATTCGCGACGGGTATAGCTGTCGACCACCGTGCCCGACTCGGAGACGAAGGTCACCTCCAGCGTCACTGTATAGATACCCGGCTGGGTATAGCGGTGTGTTGGATTCTGTTCGGTCGAGGTATTTCCGTCGCCAAAGTCCCAGAAATAGCCCTGGGCGACATACTCTTCGCCACTGTCTGAGGCTTCCGTAAAGTCAACATCCAGTCCCGGAGGCCCGGTTGGACGTGGCGTGATGAAGCCTTCCAGCGGCTCCGCCGTGAAGTAGGCGAAAGGCACATTGAGGATTTCAATATATCGTTGTCGGGTTACGGTTTCCGTGTTGCCATTGGGATCAATGACTGTCACGCTGACCGTATAGAAACCGGGCTGATCGTACTGATGCACCGGATTGATCTCGGTCGACGTATTGCCATCGCCGAAGTCCCAGAGTACATCCATCGGATCAAAAGTGGATTCCAGTGTAAAGACGACATCGCCTCCGACACGCTGGCGCGTGGGGACCGCGAAGAAGCTCAATTCTGGCGCCTCGGTTGCGGTGATCACCGCCGTCCGGCCACTCTTCGCCGGATGCGTGCGCATCCAGTAGCGGATGTCCTTGTCATCCTGACTGGTATCACGCTCGGCGGTGGGCTCGTCCCGACGATTCTCCATGTTGTAGGTCCAGTAGTGGTGTTGCGGGGCATCCTGGAAGAAGGTGATATAGCCCACACCACGACTGGCAAACGGGAATTCGGAGAACAGGTTGTACTCGTCCGCACGCTGTCCGCTGGAACCGTCGACGCCAACCTTGAAGTTGTCCGGATCGGGGATCGACGGCGTGACCGGACCCCAGGAGACGATGGCGGCGCGGAAGGCCTTGCCGATGTCCATGTCTCGGGACGGGCGCACGACCACATAGAAGTCAGAACCATAGTCCGGATGGCTGATGCCCGTGCCGAAGGTGCTCGGGATCGGTTGACGCAGCCGCGGCTGGTTCTCATAGGGCACGCTGTTGCGGCCTACATAGTGATCCGTGCCCGGCGACGAGAAGACGAAGCGAATCTGGTATTCCGGCTCGCCCGGAGACCCGACCAGCATCGGCTCGAAATCCAGGTGGATCGGCAGGTCGACATATTCAAAGCCACCTTCCCCATCTGAAATCGGCGGATCGAAGGCCCCATTCCGGTTGGCCGGATGGGTGCTGTTGTCGCGGTAGAGCGAGACCCCACTGAAGACCCCGTTCGCCGGATCTTCAAAGTCCAGCGGCAGGAAGTCACGGGAGATGTCGAGGTTGTTGTTGACATCATGCAGTTCAACAATGACCTCTTCCAGGTAGGTGGTGTTCACTTGCACCTTCCAGGGATAGCCGGAAGACGGGCGGCCCGAGCGCAAGGTCAGCGTATCGCCGCTGGCGCCCACGATCTCGTAGCCTTCCATCCGCGGGAAGGGATCGGCCTCGGCGTTCATGCCCACCAGGTGCATATTGATAACGTCGTTTGTCCAGGTGTGGCCCGGCGTACGGAACTGGTTGTTGGCAACCGCTTCACCGCTGTTGCCACTGGCCACGACATCCTGCGGGCGGTTCGTCGCCATGTCCACACCAAGTACGGCGTAGGGCGAACCATCCGGCACTACTTGCGGCACACCACCGAAGATTTCATCATCCACCAATTGGTTGGACAGATTGATAATACGGGTTGGCACACCGGTTTCCAGCATGTCATGTCCGTAGAAGTCAAAAGAACCTTCTTCCGGATTCACCTTCATGTAGGTGGTCCGGCTTGGGTAGCTCAACGGCGCGGTCTGGATACCACCCAGGCGCTCGGCTGCCGGGGAGCGGCTCGGCAAGCGCGAGGGCACTACGATACGGAAGCTCTCGTGCGCGCCAATATTGTCGGAAGTGCGGATTGCAACGAAGAGATCGCCCCCTTCGTTACCACCCGGCGGCAGGGCCTTCACGCCCGGCAGACTATCATTCTTTTGTTGCGCAAAGAGCGGAGCAACATCATACAGCTCGGGCGTATCCGCCCAGAAGCTTGGCCAGGTGTCAACGGCGCTGGCTTTGTTTGCTTCATCAATGATACCAATGCCATCAAAAGCAGCACTGGCGCCGCTCGGTGCGCCTACGCGGGCATCGCTCTGGGGCAGCGGCCAGCGGGTGGCCGGACGCAACTTCAGCACCCAGGCCAGGTCGGAGTGACCATCCCAACGTTCCTGTTCTTCTGGCGTCAGTGTGGCCATGAAGTCCGCCACATCGTCCGGATCATTGGGATCGCCCAGGAAGACCAGGCCGTCACCACTCAGATCATCCGGAATGAAATTGCCGTTTTCGTCGGTATTGCCGTAGAGACTGACCGGCTCCGGCTCCGGCCGCCAACGCAGGCTATTCTGCTGGAGCGGCACGATCTGGTCGATGAATGCCGGCGTCGGGGCCACGTCCGCGAAAATCGGCCCGTCAAAAACACCATTCTGGTTGCTGTCCTCATAGAGGAGCACCCCGGAGGTGAAGAGCTGACCGTTCGGGTCCAGCGGCGCCAGATCACTCGGCTCGAAGTCCGGTCCCCAGAAGGCAACCGTCATATAGTTCAGGGAGATCGGCACGCCGTCGCTATTGACTGCGGGGTCGTCCGTACCGGCCAGGTTCACACCCAGCATGGCGACCGGTTCAGATTGGTTGCCGACCCGCTGCTTCAGCAGACGCGCAGCGCGTACGCCCTGTTCATCCGAGGGTACGTTACGCTCCTGACCCACCGGCCAATCACTCATGCGCGGCAATTGGCCCCGGTCCACGGTATGCTGCACTATCATCCAGTTACCGCGGGCAATGGCCCATTCCTCACCCTGGTTGACGCCATAGGGATGATGCGGAATATCGACTTCACCCAGATCTTCGTCCAGGTAGAAGCGGTCCATGTAGGCCGAATGTCCATGCTTAATCGTCAAATACGGCCCATCATTTTCGATGATGTAGTAGCGGGCGCCGCGATCGTCAATCAGCCACTGGCCGGAGACATCACCAATAGCGCCATATTGTGCATCTTGCACCACAAAGACATAGACATCGTCTTCGTAGGTGCGTTCGCTACGCTCCGTCGGCGGACGGTGGAAGGGTTCATTCGATTCCCCTTCATCCGCCAGGTAGACATAGCTGAAGTTACCGGCATTGAGCATGGCTTCGCCAAAGTTGTAGCCCGGCCAGTTGGTGTAGCGCGGCAAGGTTGGCTGCGTGGCCGGATTCGGGAAGAAAACCGATCGCGGTTCGTTGTTGAACTGCTGATAGATCGCATCGTCCGTCAGGCGGAACGGCACCGTTTCAAAAGAGTACTGCGTCGCCGTAATGCGATCGTTCACCGCACTCCAGCCCTGCTTGAAGCTCGGGGTAAGACCTGGGGTGTTGTAGGCAAAATGGCGCAGCTCTGAAATACCGAAGTAATCGCTTGTATCTTCCGCTGCACTTTCGTTTATGATGTTTCGGCTCACTTCCAGATTCTGCGGGGTGTCGACCAACAGCAGGAAGGGATCCGTCCACAGGCTCAACCGGGTGCGCACATTGCCGTTACGAACCGGCTCAAAACCAGCGGCGCCGCCAAAGGTAAAACCCTGACCCGGATTGATGTAGGTTTCTTTTGCGTAGATGTTCGAAGTGCTGTAGGTCAGCACAAGGTCGTGCAGCTCGATCCCGAAACGAACCGGCTTGGTGTTTTCGATGGCGTGCGTGCGTTCCGGCCACCACGGCAGCGGCTCGAAATACAATTCCAGTGGCTCGCCATTGCCGTTGTCGTCGTCTTCAATACCATAATCAAACTCTTCAAAGCAGGGGTAGAGATCATCCCGGCAGATCATGTCTACTCTGGAATCATCCTGCCAGGCGTATTCGCTAATTTCCGGGTCATTGTACATGTACTGATTGCTCAGGAGAATACCGCCGTCCCAGTGGGGTTCGCCACCAAAGGGGTAGTTCCCTGTCGGCATATCTGCTCTGTGGCCTGAATTCCAACGGCGCGGTTCGACCATGACCCGTGTCTCGGCGCCTAGCGGCATGCCGGTACCGTCACCCGGTAACCCGGAGATGTCGGTATAGCCACTGTCGGCGCGGACCGCCACAAAGTAGTCCGGCCGAGGCAGATTGGGCGCCCCACCGAAGCTGTCGGGCGTGGGCTCAAGATATCCGGTCGGCGTGGCGCCACCAGCGCGTCGGCGGCTGCCCTCAAAGTACAGGCGAATCTTCCACCAGGGATCGCCGCCGCCCGGTGGGAAGGGCACATATTCCCACTCGACAATATTGCCGTCCGCAAAATCCTGTCCCGTGGGAAAGGCGGGAATCATGGGATAGTCATTGAGCGTAGCGCCCAGAGTACCCGTTGGGGTCGGCGGATTAAAGAGGCCGTTATTATTGGTGTCATGCCACAGCCATACACCATTGAAACCATAGTCGTTGTGGAT
>SKJD01000364.1 GCA_007116095.1 Candidatus Hydrogenedentota bacterium | reverse complement strand
GGAGATTTATGTCAGGCCATTGTAGGTGCTGTAGGGCGATGGTGGACATTGTGGACTGAGTGGACGAGCTGCAAAGCCCACGCATCACCGTGTCTACGAAGTCTACTGCGTCCACAAAGTCCACTAATAAAGCCCCCGTGTCCCAGGAACATCTCCTTGGGGCACGGGGGCGATTGCTATCTACCTATACTGTAAGGCGTCTACCGGGGCATCAACCCCAGCCGCCGACGAGCTGCATCCAGTTGCCGACGTGGCCGCCACGGCCCAGGGCGTTGGGATGTGAATTGGTGGCGTCCAGGACCGTCACGGGATACTTGTCGCCGTAACGGGTCCACTCGACATGGCCGTCCATGAAGAGGACATTACTGCCGCCGGGCAGGTGGTTGAAACGCAGCGTGCCGCGGTCACCGGCGCCGGTGTAGCCCTGGTGCTGATCCGCCGTATTGCCCCAGGCGTCCCACATCACGGCGATGCTTGAAGCGGCGGAGGCGGCGGCGCCCGGGTTGTTGATGTCGGTGATCATGAAGCGCTCGACCCCGTCCCGAAGGCGCGGCGCGGACATGGGCAGCGGGCTGCCGTCGTCGTCCGTGAAATTGGTCCTGAAGGCGTCCCCGTGGTGGTGCGTGAAGTGCGACTCATTCAGGTCGAAATCACCGCGCTGGCCGAAGCGGCGCACATTGTTCCATTCCGGCGGGCAGCCCCGTTCCCCGAGGGCTGGCTGGGTGAAGGTGATGTGCGGCTGGCCGTCCGGGTGGTTCGGCAGGGTGCCCATCGTGTGGAAAATCTGCATCAGCGTGCTCATGCTGCTCTGCAGGTAGCCGATGTAGATGTACGAGGTCGGGTTCGACAGCAACGCGGCGCGGCAGGCGTGCGACACTTCGTCATTCCCGATGACATTCTGCACCTGGGCCGCCCAGTCTTCGGCGATATGCACCGGCATACCGGCGGGACCGCTGCTGTCATCGCGCGGATCGGAGGGGCAGATGGCGATGTTGATGTCGTTCCAGTAATCGGGGTACAGCGCCTCGCCGGCGATAGAGCCCCCGTTCCACTGGGCCGAGTTGATGAACCAGCGGCCGTCCGGCGGGTAGTAGCCGCGGGACTCGTTGCTGTACATCTGGAAAATCACCCCAAACTGCTTGAGGTTGTTGGCGCAGGAGGCGCGGCGGGCCGCTTCCCGGGCGCGCGCCAGGGCGGGCAGCAGAATTGCGGCGAGAATCCCGATAATCGCGATCACCACCAGCAATTCAATCAGGGTAAAACCGGATCGCTTGTTGGATTTGTACATAATTCCTGTTCTCCATGGTATACAATATAACAACTACATTCACAGAATAAACGCCAATACAGGTGGCTTGGTCTTGGATAAAATCTGACCATGCCACTTTCCGCACACAGAGTCAAAGCAGAGTGCGCCTCTGTCAAATTCTGTTTATAGCGTTATCATTGTTAATACGATAGCAGAATTACTGGCAAATGGATAGAACTTTTGTGTATATTATATAGAACGTTTGTGCGCTACAAGGCAGGAAATATGGACTTTAACCTGGAAAATTACGAGGTCGTGTCCCGCGACTCGGTCGGGCTGGGGCCGAAGCGTCCCTTCCGCTTCTGCACCATGCATTACGGCACGAAGAGAATCCACCTGGTGCAGCCGGGGGACGATCCAAACCCCACGGTCAACGAACATACCCGCACCCGACGCGCCCTGGAGGTCTTTGCCCCTTTTTCCATTGGGGTTCCCCCGCACCGCCATGATTACTATGAGCTGGTCCTGATTCGGCGCGGCTCGTCGGACCATCTCTGCAATCATGGCCGACAACAACTGGAGCGCGGCGACATGATCGTCATGACGCCCCGCACCGTGCACGCCTTCGACAAGATGGACAATATCACCAAGACCAATATCTACGTCCAGCCCGACTGGTTGCTCGGCGACCTGCAACTGCTCTGGGGCGAGAAGGGAATCCTGCGCTATCTGCTGGCCGACACCCTCTTCGGCAATGCCTTCCAGGCGGACCATATCCACCTGCGTCTCACCGAGGAAGAAGTCCTGACCTGCGAACGCGAAATCCATGATCTGCATCTGGAGGCCCGGAACACGGAGCCCTCCATGGCGCTGTTCAATGCCTGCTTTCTCAAGATACTGTGGATGACTAACCAGGCTTTCTTACGCATGGAACAGGAAAACCTGATTTCCACCCTGCCGCTCCGCAAAGAGCTCTGGACCGCCGTCGAAATCATTGAATACGCCATCACCCACAACCAGAACTTCAACGCCGAGACCATCGCCCATAGCCTGGGCATGTCACGCTTCCGTTTACATCGCATGTTCAAAACGGAGCTGGGCATTTCCCCCATGGGCTTCTATCAGCAGCGGCGCATCCAGCATGCGCGGCGGATGCTGGAAGACCTTGGCAGCAATGTGACGGAGGTCGCCTACCATTTCGGCTTCTCCGACGCCGCCCACTTTGGACGGGTATTCAAAAAAGTGGTGGGCGAAACCCCCGCCGCCTACCGATCCCGCATAACGCAAAACGCAAAATCCAATACGTCCAGTGAGCAGTAAACGCCGTCCATACGATTGGAAATTATTTTCCCTATTTTCCGGTTATTAGCAATAATTGTCAACAATCGAATTAATTTTAACGGAATACTTGACTTCCTGATGAAAACATGTAATAATACAACCTCAAAAATAAACTGACAATTTTAGTGTAGTAAGTGATGATCATGCGTGCATGATCAAAAATTGGCAATGAAGCAGGTAACTTAATTTGAGGGGCAATGCAATGAAACATTCCTATTTGCGAACTGGAGCGGTGATGTTGGTGTTAATGCTGGGTCTCAGCATGGTGGCCAGCGCACAAAACCTCGTGGAAAACTGGAGCTTTGAAGCGGATGATTTCCCGGGAGAAGTGGGCTATTTCCCAGAAGAACAAACCGAGATCACGGGCTGGAGCCACGCCGGTGATGGTCGCTGGGGCATTAACCGCAGTGGCGATCCCTGGTTTATTTCCGGCTTGAACGCCCCCGATGGCAATCAGGTACTTTTCGTGCAGAAAAATACCGGCACCGACGGCGCCTCGGTCTCCCAGGACATTCAAGGTTTGCAGGATGGCGAGCGCTATGAGCTCAGCTTCTACCTGAATGTACGTTCCGGCACGGCAGAACGTCCGGATATGATGGATGTCCGGGTGACCTTGGGCGGTGAGGAATTGCTGCCGGAAACCCGCTTTCAGCACCAGAGCACCTATCACCATATCAGCATTCCCTTCTTCTATACGGAAGCTGAGTATGGCGCCGAGCCCACGCTTTCCTTCCACAATTCCTACGCGCCCGGTGGGGACACCTCCTACACCCTGGACGCCGTCTCGATTGTGCCCGGTGAAATGAGCGCCAACATCAGCGGCCCCGGCATGGTCGTAATTGGCGATACCGTCACCTTAACGGTGGAAGACGACGGCATCGGCGATGTCAGCTATTTCTGGTCCAAGGACGGCGTCGAAATTGAAGACGAAGAGGGCAATGAACTGGTACTTGAGAACGTCACGATGGACGACGCCGGGGTCTACACAGTCACCGTCACCGACGACACCGGTTCCGTCAACGTCGCCTTTACCCTGGTCATCGTTGAAGCCCTGCCGGTAAGCAGCCACCTCGCCCTCGTACTGGTGATTCTGGCCGCCTCCCTGTCCGGCTTCGTCTACCTGCGCCGCAGCGAGGGCTAAGGCAATGCCTGCCCGCGGGTAAAGAACAGACAACACAAAACAACGCGCCACCTTCCGGCAATCATACTGCGGGAAGGTGGTTTTTTTTGGGGGGGGTGGGCGTTCGGCCATTCCCGCCCGACCGCGCCGCCCCTGTCATGCCTGCGCAGGCATGATGAGGTTGTGGGGTCACGATGCGGCGAGGGTGTTGGCGAGCGGGGTGATCGTGCCAGATCACCTTCGTGCAAAAGCACGAAGGACGCGCACTAAAGTGCGCTACTCCATATATCCGCGCCCACGCCTGTCATGCCTGCGCAGGCAGGCATCCAGAGGGGCAGGCAAACAGCACACAAATACAGCAGAACAATCGTGCGACATGTGGCCGCCCGACCGCGGATCGGTCACAGCTTGTAGCGCGGTTAAAAATGGCGTTCGCGGTGTTTGGCGGAGAGGCGGGCCAGGGAGCGGGACAAGGACCGCTCGGCGCGTTCCACACTGATGTCCGGCTCATTTGCGTGTTGCAGGCGTTCTTTGGCGCGTTCCAGGGCGGCTTCGGCGCGTTTTGGGTCCACCTCTTCTCCCTCTTCGAAGGAATCCGCCAGCACCGTCACCTGGTTGTTGCGCACCTCGACAAAGCCCTTGTTCAGCGCGAAGAAGTGTTCGTTCCCAGCCTCATCAATGCCCATCAGGACACCGGGAATGATCGTACTGAGCAGCGCGGTGTGCCCGGGAAGGACCGTGAAATAGCCCGCCGATCCAGGCACATGCACCTCACGCACCGTCAAATGCACCCGCACGCTCTCTGGCGCGCATAATTCCAATGTCATGGTATCGGTGGACGCCATAACCTAGCTTCCCTTCTTGATGGAAGCGGCCTTTTCCAGGGCATCTTCGATGGAGCCGCAATAGAGGAAGGCGGCTTCGGGCAGATCGTCGTGTTTGCCGGCGAGGATTTCCTTGAAGCTGCGGAGCGTATCCTTCACCGTCACGTACTTGCCGGGGATTCCGGTGAACTGCTCTGCCACGAAGTTCGGTTGTGACAGGAAACGTTGAATGCGCCGCGCCCGCGCCACGGTGATCTTGTCTTCTTCGGAGAGCTCGTCCATGCCGAGAATGGCGATAATGTCCTGGAGGTCCTTGTAGCGCTGGAGTATCTGTTGCACCCCGATGGCGACATCATAGTGTTCATCGCCCAGGATGCGGGGGTCCAGAATGCGGCTGGTCGAGTCCAGCGGGTCCACCGCGGGATAGATGCCCAGCTCGGCAATCTGCCGCGAGAGCACCGTGGTCGCGTCCAGGT
>SKJD01000462.1 GCA_007116095.1 Candidatus Hydrogenedentota bacterium | reverse complement strand
TTTCGACTTCGTAATTGTAGTATTCGTTTCACCTAAAAACCTAACACGTAGGCGGGCGGGGTATCAAATAAACCTGGAAACAGGCTTCAAAAACAAACGCCCGCCGATGCTGGCGAACCAGTCGGCGGGCAGGGCAAGTTTGGTTGTATGGGGGATTACTGCAAGTGATTGAAGATATCCAAATCGCCTTGTTGCAGGATGATATCGGCAATCATACTGGCCAGGTCGACGTCGGCCAGCGCGAGCAGGTCGTTGTAGGCGGCCATGTACTGCGAGAAATCATTCAGGGCCTGTACAAAGGTGTTGAAGGTCTGCTCCAGCACCTGCAAACTGACCGGGTCCACCAGAATGTCGTGCAGCCCTTCGAAGGCGTTGATGCTCTGGTGCTGGATATCCAGCCCGGCCAGGCGTTCATTGGCCACCTGGGCCCCGTCGGCCACCTGCGCGCCCATGCGGTTCACCGATTCGTAGATTTCGCGGGCGGTCTCGTAGTCGCCGATGGATTCATAATACGCGCCATATTCCAGCAATTCCCGACTCAGCGAGGTCAGGTCGGCATACTGCCCGGAGCCTGCCGTCGTGGCGGAGAGGAAACGCGCCGTCTCTGGATTCATGCCGCTGGCGACCAGAAGTTGCTCCGTGTAGCGCGCAGCGTCCAGGGCATAGCCCGAGGCCTGTTCCATGTCGCCCGCAGCCTGCAAGGCCCCTATGGCCGCATGTGCATTGCCGCCGCTGAAGTGCTCCAGTGCGCCGTAGTAATGCGGCAGGGCATTCTCGGGGTCCATTTGCGCCCAGGCTTCCAGTTGTTGCAGCGTGCCTTCCAGGCTCTCTTCCGCGAGTCCCAGGTTCTTCGCCAGGGCATAGCGCAGGAAAGGATTCTCCGGATCGTTGTTCACGGCATCCTGCAACATCGCGACGGCTTCTTCGGGCGTCAGGAACAAGCCGGCGCCAATCAGGGCTTCGGCGTCCAGCGCACCAGCTTCCATCAAGTCTTGTGCTTCCGCCGAGGTGAGCCCGGCCCACTGTTGGAGCGTATTAATGGCGTCCGAGTCCTGTCGACCTGCCTTGCTCCGGGCGTCCAGGGCGTCCTTGAGCGTGATGCTTTCCATGGCCTGCCGCGTAGGCCGGCCTTGGGAATCTGGCGCAGGCGGGTCATCCATCAGATTATTCAGAATCTGCTGCATCGCGCCCATTTCATCCAGGCGGCCCTGAATGCCCATCTCCGCTTCGCCTTCACCAGGCAAGGCGCCGCTGCCCGCTTCCATGGCTGGTTCCTGCGACTCCGGGCCGCCAGCCATCTGGGAACCGGGGGCAAAGTCGGTATCGAAGACCACTTGATGCGCTGCGATGCCTAGCATTACCAGGACACAGGCCGCCAGGCCCCAATAGGCCAGATTCGCCAGTAGTGGTCGTTGTTTTCGCTGCAATTTGTGGGCTTGTTGTTGCCGGTATTCCGACAGATCGACCACGGTGTCCGTATGGTGCGCAGCCTGCTTCCGCTGCGTTGCTTCTTGTGCTTCGGCGGTATTGGCGTCCTGTTCGTGCCGCGCATCCGCTTTTTCACGGGCGGCTTCCAGCAAGACCGCAGTCATAATGGGAGCATGCAGGTCGACCCGGGGAGCCCCATGACGCATCACGGCGCCCAGGGCATAGAGTTGCTCTTCCAGGGCCTCTTCCGCACGCTCATCGGCTATAGGCTCGGCCATTTCACGTGCCACACCGGCCATAACGGCCTCGTGTACATCAATGGCGGGCATTCCCTGGCGCAGCCGGTCGCCCAAGGCATAGAGTGCGGTATCCAGCACGTCATCCGCGGCATCAACCACATGCTCCGGCGCGGAATCGGACAAGGCCGAGACATGCCGCCCGGCGTCCAAGTCCGCCGGTACAGGGACAGCGCGGCGCAGGGCCACACCCGTAGCTTCCAGTTGCCGCGTCAGCGTCTGGTAACAAGCCAACTCCTCGCGGCAGGCTGCGCAGCTTTCGAGGTGGCGCAGCAACGCCATCCGGGTTTCCGATGGCAGGTGTCCTTCCACGTAGGCCGGCAAGTGATTAAAATATGTTTCACAATTTGTTTTCACACATTTTCCCGAAACGGCATGCATTTGACCCGTAATTGCTTGAGAATACGGTGTAACCGGGTGCGCACAGCGCCTTCCGAGCTATCCACAATCTCGGCAATCTCACGGGCCGACATGCGTTCAAAATACCGCAGCACTACAATTTCCCTTGCGTCAGGAGACAAGTCGTCCAGGGCGGCCATCAACGCCTCGTAGCGTTCGTTGGTCATCAAGACATCAGCAGGGCCTTCCGACGTGGCGTGAAAATGTTCACTGCCGTTGTCGTGGGCCGCTACCATCTCTTCCAGGGAATCGACTTGCGCCGTCACCTTCTTGCGCGTGAGCGCCGTCAGGCAAACATTCCGTGCGATGCACAGCATCCAGGTTTTATAATTCTTCGAGGTGTCAAAACGTTCCCTGGCCCGGAATATCCGCAAATACGTGTCTTGCGTGGCTTCTTTTGCCAGTTCCACGTTCCGCATGTAATGCAGGCAGAAGTAGAACAAGTCGTTCTGGTAGCGTTTCACCAGAACCGACAGGGCTTCCGTCAGACCCTCCTGGAGGCGTTGCATTAACTCCTCATCTGAATGCGATTCCAGAGAAGTCATTGACACCTCCACCCAGACCGGCGATGCAGGATTCTGCAGACGATAAACTTCTCCATGACGTTCTTTCCAAATATACTCGTGAAGTCACTATTCATCACAACATAACCTTCAAAAATCGTTGCTATCACAGGCTTTGCAGCCCCACTGGCGCCCTGTGGCGCTTTGTAAATTTCGCAGTATGAAGCTATTTTTCCGCATTCTGTGGCTGAGACCATCCACCGCCACCACATATTGTAGCCCAAGCAGCAAGACAAATCGTTCAAAAAAAAATGAAACCCTTCGATTGCCAACCTTGCCAAATACGGGTAGGTGCATCCACTTCCGGAATCCTTTACAATGTACGCATAGTAAGGTGTATTCTGTACCAGAACCGATGACGATGTTAACGCACGAACAGGCCCCGGTCATACCAACCGCGCACGGCGTCTGTTAACAACTGCCTCAAGTACAATAATACCTACCTTGCTGTAAAATTGCGAAGTGCAACGCCGTCCGGCATACGTCCCGGATGCGTCCTGCGGTGACAGGGCGGATACACTGATTGCGCGGCGGACGGCGCATTTCACCGCGCATCTCCGGAGCTGGCTGCAAAACGCCATTGCGGGAATGCTTACCGGACGCCTTGCGTTTCGGGGGAATTCCAGGCTGTTGCCTTTTGCACGTGCGCTCCGGGCGCAAATGCAGCCTGACTTCCACGCGCCAACCGGCGTTCACCGCATTCGAAGCCATCCGAGTTTCTTTAAGTATATATGAATACCTTAGATTACCCGATTTAACAGATAGAGATACCCATGTTACAGACCCATGACCTCAATGTCGTCTCCATGACGCCCCTGATCCCACCGCGAGCCATGAAAGCGGATTTGCCGATTACCGAGAGATCAGCGGAAACCGTCATCCAGGGGCGACAAGCCATCCAGGACATTTTGAACGGGGAGGATGATCGGCTCCTGGTCATCATCGGCCCCTGCTCCATCCACGACCCCAAGGCCGCGTTAGACTTCGCCCAGCGCCTGGAGCCCCTGCACCGGGAACTCTCGGATCGGCTCTTCATCGTGATGCGCACCTACTTTGAGAAACCCCGGACGACCATCGGCTGGAAGGGGCTGATCAATGACCCGAACCTGGACGGCAGCTATGATGTGCAACAGGGTATCTTCAAGGCGCGTCAACTGCTGCTGAACATCACCGAGCTGGGGTTGCCCACGGCCACGGAAGTGCTGGACCCCATCGTGCCGCAGTACACCTCGGATCTGGTAAGTTGGGTCTCGATTGGCGCACGCACCACGGAGTCGCAGACGCACCGGGAAATGGCCAGCGGTCTGTCGATGCCGGTGGGCTTCAAGAACAACACCGACGGCAACCTGCAAATTGCACTGGACGCCATGCAGTCGGCCCGTCATGCCCACCATTTTCTCGGCATGGACGCCGACGGACGTTCCTGTATCGTGGCGACTCGCGGCAACCGCTATGGACATATTATCTTGCGAGGCGGGCGCGGCGGCCCGAACTATGATCCGGTGAGCATCACCCAGGCCGAAGAAGCCCTGCGGGCGCGCAACCTGCCGCCCCGGCTGCTGGTGGATTGCAGTCACGACAACAGCGGCAAGCGCTATGCCCTCCAGCGACATGTGTTGCGGAGCATCGTGCAACAGCGTCAGGACGGCAACCCCTCGGTGGTGGGTGTGCTCATTGAGAGCAACTTGCATCAGGGCAACCAGAAACTCGGGAAGAACCCCGCCACCTTGCGTTACGGGATCAGCATCACAGACGGCTGCATCGGCTGGGACACTACCGAGCAGCTCCTGCACCACGCTCACCGGGAACTGGGCCGAAAAAGCGATGAGGCTGGCCTGTGGTAATACGGCCTACCCGACTCCATCGGCTCCGGTTCAAGGGATCGCGTTTGCAATAGGCACAGAATCGCCGTTGTTTCTTCGAAGTATCGGCTGGGCCAGCATGTACCCTTGGGCAAATTATCATCCTGCTGGCTTATAGCAAGTACGAAAATAATTACGGAAAGAAAGCAACCTCATGGCCGAATTCCTGAAACGATTCCTGCATACCGACGCCCACCCGGCCTCCACCTTCATCCGGGTGGCGGTGGGTAGTGTATTTCTCTCGGAAGGCATCCAGAAATTCCTCTTTCCCGCAGCGCGTGGCGTCGGTCGCTTCGAGCGCATGGGCTACGAGGCTGCGGAGATCATCGCGCCCTTCGTGGGCTTCTTTGAAATACTCTGCGGCGCCTTGTTACTGGCCGGTCTGGTTACCCGATACGCCGCCGCGCCAATCATCATCATTATGCTGACCGCCATCGTCACCACCAAAATCCCAATTCTGTACGGGGAAGA
>SKJD01000297.1 GCA_007116095.1 Candidatus Hydrogenedentota bacterium | reverse complement strand
CCGGCTGGCGTTTCGGCATTGCAAGCGATGGCGCACTGCCCGCACTGAGTCCGGAGACCGGCCATACGGAAACCTTTGCGCTGGTCTGGATCGATATTCCGGACTTTCCCATGACCGTGCAATACATAATCGACGCGCCCAATGACGCGGAAGGTACAGCTACCCTGACTGGACAAGCGGTGTATCGGAAGCTGGGTGGTGAATTGCGCACGCCGATGCTGGATACGGCGCTGACGCCCGCTGAATAGACCCGCAACGGACGCTGCGACGCTGTATTCCCTGGCCCAACTTGCCTGGAGTTAAGAGTTTAGATGATGAAGTTCAAACTGATATCCTGTGAAGTCCTGACCCGGGAAGTGGCCTATTGCATTATGCACAGCCCCAACATGATCAGCCCGGTCTTTACGGCCAAGGGCGATCACAATGCGCCGGGACGTTTGCGGGAGAAAATCCAGGGCTTCATTGACGCGGTGGAGGAGGAGGAGGAGGAGCCCTACAACGCCGTCCTGCTGGGCTTCGGGCTGTGTGGCAACGCCACCATGGGCCTGCGTGCGCGGAGCTTGCCGCTGGTGATTCCCCGCGCCCACGATTGCACGACCCTCTTTCTGGGTTCCAAAGACGCCTTCCGGGAGCACTTCGCCCACAACCCCAGTCAGTCCTGGGCCTCGGTGGGCTATTCCGAGCGGGGGAGCCAGTTGCTGTCGGACAGCCGCACCCGCATGGGGATGGGCACGGGGACCAACCAGACCTGGGAAGAGTTGGTGGAAACCTACGGGGAAGAGAACGCGGAATACCTGCTGGAAGCGTTGCAACCCAATCACGGCTCGAGTGAACTGCTCTTTCTCGATGTGCCCGAGACCCGGGTGGAAGCGCTCAAAGCCCGCATTCGTGAAGAAGCCGATAACGCAGGGCTCGAATACCGCGAGTTGGTCGGCAGTATCCGCCTGATCGACGGGCTCCTTGCGGGGGACTGGTCGGAAGAAGACTATCTCATCATCCCTCCGGGGCAGCAACTGGATGCGGTATACGATCTCGACGAAGTTATGCGCGCCAAACCGGCGGACAAGATGTAGCCGCAGAAAATGCCGCTAACCATCAATTCCTTATGCATGCTGAGTGACCGGCAAGCGAATGGCCCGGTCCCCGGCCTGCACCGTGTTTCCAGCCAATTACCATTATCGCACCTGAAGGGGGAAATTTTCCGACATGCCCGATCTCAGCACGTTTATGTTGCCGGGGGTGCCGGCGCCGATATTCTGGCTTTTTATCGCTGCGGCGATTCTGATTCAGGGGATCAGCAAGTCGGGCTTTGCCGGAGGCGCGGGCATCCTGTCCCTGCCGTTGATGATGCTCGTGATGCCCGTGGACAAAGTCGTGGCCTGTCTTTTGCCGCTGCTAATCCTGTGCGACATGAACGCCATCTACCACCACTGGCACAACAAGGTCTGGCGTAATATCCTGCGGATTTATCTGCCGGCGGTCGTGGGCATCCTGCTGGGGGTGCTGGTCTGGTGGTGGGCCGGGCGTGAAGAGGTGGAGTCGTATGAACTGAGCATCAAGCGCTTTGTCGGTGTTATCGCCATCCTCTTCGGACTCTATATCATCGCCAAGGAACGCTCGTTGCGCTGGGTAAGCGAACATCAGCCCGGAAATAAAAGCGCCCTGGCCGCCGGACTCAGCGCCGGTTTCACGTCTACCATCGCCCACGCGGCCGGCCCGATCGTCAGTCTCTACATGTTTGCGTTGGGCATGGGCAAGACGCTCTTTGTGGGTACCGTCGCCTGGACCTTCACGCTCATCAACCTGACCAAGCTTCCCTTCTACGTCGGCATCGGGCTGATCGAGTGGGAAATCCTGCGCTTCGACCTCTTCCTGATTCCACTGATTCCGATTGGTTCCTTCCTGGGCCACTGGATGCATCATCGCATCTCGGAGTACTGGTTCAATCGGGTGATCATGGTGCTTACGCTGATCGCCGGGGTGCAGTTGGTGCTCAACGTCAACGTTGTGCTGATGGCGCTCTCCTGGTTCCTCTCCCCCGCGCTCTGAGTTGCATAGCCTCAGCCTAGGGACGCTGCGATTTGGTCCACCCGTTCTTCGGAAAGCCAGCGCACGGTACCGTTGTCGAGGTCATAAAGGGCTCCCACGACCTTCACGAGGCCTTTATGAACCAGTTGGCGCACGACAGAGCTGTGCTTGAAGAGTTCTTCTATGCTCTGGAAGACGTTTTCCTCGATAGCCGGAGAAATCACATCGTCTTCCTGTAGCGCGGTGTTTTCGTCCATCACCCGCTTTACGGCGGGGCGGATATAATCGAGCAGGCGTGGAATGTGTTGTTCCTGCACCCGGCCACGGCCCTGCATGACCCGGGTGACGGCGGAGACGGCGCCGCAGCGGGTATGTCCCAGCACCAAGAGCACGGGCGTGTTCACGTAGGAGAGCCCGAACTCGACGGAGGCGAGGGTGTCCTGGTTACAGACATTCCCCGCCACGCGAATTACAAAGATATCCATGATGCCGACATCAAAGAGCATTTCCACCGGCACCCGCGAATCGCTGCAGGAGAGCACCGTCGCGAAGGCGTGTTCGCTCTGGTCCGCGATACTCGCTTCCAGCAAGCGTTCCCGGGTCAGGTTGGGATGCCGGGGCGCGCCGGAGTAGAAGCGTTCATTGCCCGCCTTCAGGCGCTCCAGGCATTTGTCAGGGCTATCCTTGAACTGAAAACAGCGCTCAGGCATACAAGTATCCTCATGGTTATCTGGCAGGGGTACTGGGTCAATGTATGAAATGGGGCCGCTACATGGGGCGGCTTATGCCGCGCTGCCGGTCTCTTCATCGATCTCGTCTAGCAATACCGACACCATCTGCGACACCCCGCGTTCCTGCTGGGTGACCCCGAAGAGCGCGTTGGCCCGCGTCATGGTCTGCTTGTTGTGCGTGATGATGATGAACTGGCTACGGTCGGTGAACTCGTCCACCAGGCTCAGGAAGCGGCCGATGTTGGCGTCGTCCAGCGGCGCGTCCACTTCGTCCAGCACGCAGAAGGGACTGGGTTTCGCGTTGAAGATACTGAAGAGCAGCGCGATGGCGGTCATGGCCTGTTCCCCACCGGAGAGCAGGGAAATGAACTGGGGCTTCTTGCCGGGCGGCCGCGCCTCGATCTCGATACCGCTTTCCAGGGGATCATTTTCATCCGCGAGGAAAATGCGGGCTTGCCCGCCATTGAAGAGCCGCCGGAAGTAGTTCTTGAAGCATTCGCTGACCTCGTTGAAGGTCTGCATGAACATCGCCTTGATGGTCTCGTCGATGCGCTCCACCACGTCCAGCAGGGTCTGGCGGGCCTTTTTGAGGTCTTCGTCCTGGGAGATAAGGAACTGCTCGCGTTTTTCAAGCGTCTCGTATTCCTCGATGGCCATGAGGTTCACGGTGCCGAGCTTTTGCAGCTCTTTACGGTGTTGCTGGATCAGCTTTTCACGGTCTTCCTCGTCGTACTCGTCCTGCCCCACCTCTTCGATGGTCAGCGAAGCCAGGGCGAGGTTGTACTCTTCCAGGATGCGCTCCTGGAAAAAGGCCACGCGGTCTTCTCGTTGCGACAGGGCAAGCTCCAGCGAGTGCACCTTTTTCTGGCTTGCGGAAAGCTCGTCGCGCAGTTTCTTCAATCGCTTGTTGACGGCGTTGAAGTCTTCCAGCAGGGCCTGCTGTTCCTGCTGCGCGGTCAGCACCTTACCGTGCGCCTCTTCCTGCGAGGCGGCCAACTCGGTGATTCGGTCGAGGTTGTCCGCCACCCCGAACTCCAGGTCCTTGGCTTTGACTTCCAACTCTTTGGAGAGATCAAGACGGCGTTCGGCCTCGGCCATCGTCTCCTGATGCTGATGTTGCTCGCGCAGGCGATTGCGCTGTGCTTCCTCGACCCGTTCGTTCAGGGAGGCCAGGCGCACGCGCAAGTCTGCCAGTTCGGTGCCCAATATAGATAGACGTTGTCGCGCCTGCTGGGCGCTTTCCCGGGCCTCATACTCCCGCTGCTGGAAGTTCAGGTCGGCGGCCTGCATTGCGGCAATGGTCTCCTCGACTTCCTGCTTGCGGGTCTCCAGTTTTTCCTTCTCCTGCGCGAGGGAGTCACGGTTCTGACCGAGTTGCTGGCCGGACTGGGTCAGGCTATCGAGTTCGGTGGTCAGCCGCGCCAGGGCCACGCCGGACTCGTTCAACGCCTGCCGGTGCTGTTGTTCCTGGTCTTCGCAGTCGCTGATTTCCTGGGACAATTTCTGTGAGCGCTCGGTCAACTGCTGGGCTTCTACCATCAGCTTCGAGACCCGTTGGGCCGCGCTCTGCACCGCGTTTTCCAGCTCCTCGATCTCCGCGGTGCGTCCCAGCAATCCCGTGTTCTCGTTGCGGGTGCGTCCTCCCGTGACCGCGCCGGCGGAGGATACGACTTCCCCGTCCAGCGTGACCAGCCGCGGGAAGCGGCGTTCCTTGCGGGCGATATAGATCGCATCGTCGATGGTCTCGACGATCACGGTGTTGTAAAGCAGGTACTCCAGGGCGGGCATGATGCGCGCCTCGCACTGGACAAAATTAATGGCCTTGCCGATAACTCCCCGGTAAGACTGGAGCATACCCGAGTCGTCCCGGTTGCTGCTGCGGATGGTGTCCAGCGGCAGGAAGGTTACACGCCCGGCCCGGTGCTGCTTCAAAAAGCCGATGGCGGACTTGGCGTCTTCGGCCCGGTCTACAATGATGTTGTTCACGTTGCCGCCCAGGGCCGCTTCGATGGCCTTGCCGTAGGCCTTTTCCGTGGAGAGCAGGTCGCCAACCGGGCCGATCACCCCATCCACCTCACGCATGTTGTTCTGCTTCGCCTTCATAACGGCGCGCACGCCGATCGCAAAGCCTTCGTAGCTATCCCGGAGTTCGCGCAGAGAGTTGAGGCGCGCTTCCTGACTGCTCTTTTTCTCGCGCAGATTTTGCCACTCGTCGTTCAGGGTCTGCACGCGCCCGGAAACGCCCTTGCGTTCTTCCTGGGCTTTTTGGCGTTGGGTTACCGTGTTGGTCAGGGACTTCTGGTTCGCGTCGTGCTCTTCCTGCCTGGCGTTTACCTGTTCGCGCAGGGCGTCCAGGCGGGCATTCTCGGCCGTTTCCCGGTCTACAATGCCGCTCATCTGCTGCGCAATATTTTTCAGGCCCACGCCGATGGTTTCCAGCTCGGTCTGGGCCCGGTTGCGCTTGTTCAGGGTCTCCAGTGATTCCTGGCGAATCTGCTCGAGTGCGGCGTCGGCGGTCTCGACATGCGCCGCCGCTTCGTCGTATTCCTTCTGCTTCGAGGAGAGTCCCTGCTGCGCCTCCATGATCTCGTTGTGTAACGAGGTGGCCTGTACATCGGTCTCGCCTTGGGTATGCTGGATCGAGTTGGCCTTCTCGATGAGCTCCTCACGCTCTTTCAGGGCTTCCTCGCTACGATTCCGAGCGAAGTCGATCTCCTTCCGCAGCAGGGCAATCTGGTTTTCCAGGCGTTCCAGCTCGGTGTTGATCTGGTGCTCCCCTTCACGGCGGCTCATCAGCTCGTTTTCTAGCTCGATACGCTTGAGGTTCTGGGCCTCCTGGTGCGCCTCCAGTTGTTCGGACTCGGTGGAGAGCTTCTGGTACAGGTCGCTGGCTTCGGTATACTGCTCGCGCAGGTCCTGGATTTCGCCCGACAGTTCGTTGTAAATCAGCCAGGCGTTGCGGATTTCCAGTTCGCGCAGGGCTTCGCTCAATTCGCGGTGCCGCATGGCGGCGTTCACCTGGCGTTTCAGGGCGCGTTTCTGCCGCTGCACTTCCTGGATAATGTCGTTGAGGCGCAGGAGGTTCTGTTCCGCGGAGTCCAGCTTGCGCAGGGCAACCCGCTTGCGAGACTTGTATTTGATGATGCCCGCGGCTTCCTCGAAGAGATAGCGGCGGTCCTCCGGCTTGGAACTCAGGACCAGATCGATTTTGCCCTGCCCGATCAGTGAGTAGGCGTTGGTGCCGATCCCGGTATCCATGAACATGTCCTGGATGTCGCGCAGGCGGCAGGGCGATTTATTGATCAGGTATTCACTTTCTCCGGAGCGGAAGACGCGCCGGGTGACCTGAATCTCCGTGAAGTCGAGAGGCAATTTGCCGTCGGCGTTGTCAAAGGTCAGCGTAACCTCGGCCATCCCCGTGGGCGGTCGGTGTTCGCTGCCGTTAAAGATGACGTCCTGCATGTGGGAGCCACGCAAGGCCTTGGCGCTCTGCTCGCCCAAACTCCAGCGCAGGGCGTCGAGGATATTACTCTTGCCACAGCCGTTGGGCCCCACAATGGCGGAGATGCCCGCGTCCAGATTGAGCTGGGTGCGGTCGGCGAAGGACTTAAAGCCCAGCATTTCTATTTGCTTGAAGTACATAGCTTTTCAGTTTCGTTTGGGCATTTTCAGGTGCTGAGAACCAGGGAGTTTGTGGCTAGGATTGTAGCATGATTCCCCCGCCCGTTACAGGTCCCTATTCCGTGCGTTGAATCCGTTCGATCTGCCGCGTCCGGCCATTCTCATCGTCGATTTCCAGGTAGACCGCGTTGAGCTGCGCGAGACCGTCGGCCACCTCGAATTTCTCGGGCATGCCGGTGATGAAGCGGTGTATGACTTTCTTGCGCTCGGTGCCGATCACCGAGTGCCGGGGACCGCACATACCCACATCGCATTGAAACGCGGTTCCGCCCGGCATAATCCAGGTGTCAGCCGTTGGGACGTGGGTATGGGTGCCCAGTACGGCGCTACAGCGACCGTCCAGATGCCAGCCCAGAGCGATTTTCTCAGAGGTCGCCTCGGCGTGGAAATCGACCAGAATGATTGGCGTCTCGGCCCGTAGTTTTTCCAGCTCCAGGTCGGCTTGGGCAAAGGGGCAGCCATAGGGCTCCATGAAGACGCGGCCGATCAGGTTGACAAGTCCAAGGCTACGACCATCCTGTAAACGTAACACGCGACTCCCCTTGCCCGGTACGCCAGGCGGGAAATTCGCGGGACGCACAATCGGCAGGGTATCCATAACCCGGAAAATGGTTTTTTTTCGCCAGGTATGGTTTCCCATGGTAAAGCCCTGGATACCCAACTTCAAGAGCTCATCCAGGATTTCCGGCGTTGCGCCGAGGCCGCCGGCCGCATTTTCTGCGTTGGCGATGACCAGGTCCACCGAGAAATCGGCCAGGACTTTGGGCAGGAATTTCTTCACCACCCGCCGTCCCGGCCGTCCAACAATATCGCCGATAAAAAGAATGTTCATATAACCGTGCTTATATCCTGCTGCATGTCACAGATGGTATGCAGCGCCATGCATAGCATAAACGCTTGCCAGTCCCTACTTCGCCATCTCCACCGAGCGCGTCTCGCGGATGACGGTCACCCGAATCTGGCCGGGATAGGTCATCTCCGATTCGATCCGACGGGCGACGTCCCGCGCCATCTGGGCGGCTTCGGCGTCGTTGATGGAATCCGGCTGCACGACCAGACGCACCTCGCGGCCCGCCTGAATGGCGTAAGCCTTTTCCACCCCGGTGAAGTCGCGGGATATGGTCTCTAGCTGCTCCAGGCGCTTAATGTAATGCTGCATAGTCTCGCTGCGGGCTCCCGGGCGGGAGGCCGACATCGCGTCGGCGGCCTGCACCAACACGGCGGTCAAGGTGTTCATGGGCATTTCGCTGTGGTGCGCGCCTACGGCGTTGGCGATTATTTCGCTTTCACCATAGCGCTTGGCCACGTCATAGCCCAACAGCGCATGGGAACCCTCGATCTCGTGGGTGAGCGCCTTGCCCATGTCATGAATGAGGCCGGCCCGCTTCGCTTCCTGGATGTTGTTGCCCAGTTCCGCGGCCATGAGCCCGGTCAGGTGCGCAACTTCCTGTGAGTGCTTCAGGACGTTCTGGCCGTAGGAAGTACGGAAACTCAGGCGTCCCAGCAGACGGACGATCTCCGGGTGCAGTCCGTGGACATCCACCTCGAAACAGGCGGCTTCCCCACGTTCCTTGATGGTCTTTTCCATTTCCTCGGAGACCTTTTCCACCATCTCTTCGATACGGGCGGGATGGATACGGCCATCCTGGATCAGGCGTTCCAAGGTGATGCGGGCGACCTGACGGCGGATTGGGTCGAAGCCGGAGAGAATCACGGCTTCGGGGGTGTCGTCGATGATGACATTGATGCCGGTGGCGTTCTCGAGTGCGCGGATATTGCGGCCTTCGCGCCCGATGATGCGCCCCTTCATTTCGTCGTTGGGCAGGTTCACCACCGAAACGGTCGTTTCGGCCACATGGTCCGAGGCGCAGCGTCCGATGGCCTCACCGATAATCCAGCGCGCCTTCTTTTCCGCATTTTCCTTGAGTTCGTCTTCCACGCGCTTCAGGCGCAACGCACAATCCCGCTTGACCTCATTTTCCAGTTGGGTGAAGAGCTCCTTGCGGGCTTGATCCGCTGTCAAACCGGAGATGGCTTCGAGTTTTTCGGTCTGTTGCTGGATTATCTGTTGGATGCGTTCGCGTTCGGTGTCTAGTTCTTTCTCCCGACGGATCAAATCACGCTCTTGCTGGCTCAACTGGCTGGTGGTCTTGTCCAGCTCCACCGCACGTTTGTCCAGCAAATCTTCCTTGGACGCCAGGCGTTTCTCAATGCCGGCGATTTCTTTGCGTTGTTCTCGTCCTTCCTGCTCCAGTTTGGCGCGGAGATTTATCTCCAGTTCTTTAACATTGGTTTTAGCGTCACGCATCATGGAAGCCACTTCGCGTTCCGCATCGGAAATCAGTTGCGCAGCATCGCGGCGGGCGCTGCCCATGAGGTTCTTGCCCCGTGCACGGGCGATCACCATCGTGGCTACGGACCCGGCCACTACGCCCACAACGATCCAGACAAGGATCATTGGATCTGTCATTCAAATACCTCCATCCTAATAAGGAATAAACCTATTAACTTCCCGGCGGAGGCGTGTAAGTTGATCAAGGAATGTGTTTCATCATCAGGTATGACGCACAGCGGGCCGTGTGACAACACGACCAATAGATCGGCACAACATACAGTACCATTGTGCAGGAAAAGCAGGCTTCATACCACTACATAATATGGATTCACGTTCCAGGTTGGCGCGTGTTTTCATCCGGATACAATCCTTATTAAACCCAACAGCAAGCCGGGAAATAGTCTACAACAATACAGTTATTATAGAAAGCAGCCTCAGGGAAGTCAATGAATCCATTGAACTTGCAGAATTGGCAACAATGTTGAGCAATTTGAAAAAGAATTCCGGGCTTGGCTGGGCGGTGGAATCCGGAAAGGAAAACGGACAAAAGGCGCAAAAACCGCTAAAAAGACGGCCTTTTGTGTGGCTTACCGTGCTTCGCGGGGAATATTGTATTCATTCATTTTGCGCCACAGGGTAGAACGGGATATACCCAGGTGTTTTGCCGCGAGCGTCTGGTTCCCGCCGAGTTGTTCGAGCACGTGCGCAATATGGCGCGCTTCCACCTCCGAAAGTGAGAGAAAACGCTTGCCGTTGTGTTCCGCCTTGAAGGGCAGCTCCAGGCGCGGCGTGGCTCCGCGACGCACCTGATCCGGGAGATCGTGGGCGTGGATATAATGGTCTTCCGCCATGATGACTGAATGGGCGACGATGCTCTCCAGCTCACGCACGTTGCCCGGGAACTCATAATGCTGGAGCAGGCTCATGGCATGCTCGTCGAAGCCCAGGACCCGTTTGTCATATTGCTGGTTGGCGCGCGCCAGAAAATGCGTGACCAGGGTTGGCAGGGCGTCCATGCGTTCTCGCAGCGGGGGAATCCGGATTTGCACGACGTTCAAACGAAAATAGAGGTCTTCGCGAAAGGTGTAATTCTTGACCGATTCAATCAGGTTGCGGTTGGTGGCGGCCAGGACGCGAACATTCACCCGCTTGGCCGTGGTGGCGCCGACCGGGCGGATTTCGCCATTTTGTAGCACCCGCAGCAGTTTGGCTTGGGTGATCGGGGACATGTCGCCAATCTCGTCGAGGAACAGGGTGCCGCCGTCCGCCTCCTCGAACAGCCCGTGTTTGTCGTGGTCCGCCCCGGTGAACGCGCCTTTCACATGGCCGAACATCTCGCTTTCCAGCAGGGTTTCGGGCAGGGCGGCGCAGTTGATGGCAATGAATGGCATATGCCGCCGGCGACTCAGGCGGTGCAAGGTGTTGGCCAGGACTTCCTTGCCGGTGCCGCTCTCTCCCAACAACAGAACCGTGCTGTCGGTCGGCGCCACCTTGCGGATCATGTCGACTACCCGCTGCATCTCCGGGGTATGCCCGACCAGTTCCTCGAACACGTGTTGTTCATAGGCGTCCAGCGCATGCTCCATGCGGCGATTGCGTCGGGCCTTCTCCACGACAAAAGCCACCTCGGAGGGCTTGCAGGACTGTGGCAGGTAAAAAAACGCCCCACTCCGAATCCCCTCAATGGCGCGTTCCAGTTGGGTCAGATCAAAAAGCAGGACCAACTGCGTGGCGGGATTCTGTTGCTGGACGAAGGTAATCAGGTCGATGTCGCCATCATCAGCGAGGCCAAGGTCCAGCACGACAACATCAAAATCCCGGCGGCTGATCAAGCGCAGGACCCCGGCCGCGTCGATACAACGTTCGGTTTCCATCCCCGCGCTTTCCATGAAATTGGCGAGGGTGGCTCCGTAGGCTACGTCCGCACAGGCCACCAGGATACGGGTGTCCGAGACGACGGCTTGATTATGCATGGTTATGGTTTCTGACGTCATGCGGAGATTGTATCAAATCGAATCAGGAATGACAAGACAGCTTTCTGGGAATTGCTGTATGGTGGAAATGCTCGTCGCTGACTTGTATGATTCAGGATGATACAAAGCGATGCCAGGGTATGTTAGGGGAGGATACCTGGTGTTGCAATATCCGGCGTAGCCTCGGAGCTGTGCCTGGCCATGAGTTCACCGAAGTAAGAGTCATTCTTCAGGCTAAGCCGGATTTCACGATGACACACGGTGCAGGTGAAAATATCATCCTCCTGGGCGGCTTCCGGGACGCGAATAAAGGTGCTACAGAAAGGACAGGCAATGCTGTGCCTGTCGGAACGCAAGTAGTCCTGTAGAATTTCGTCAATCTTTCCTTCACGATAACATCGTATCAGGGCGTCGGCGCAAGTCGGGTCGAACTGGGAGCCCATACCTTCTTCAATGATCTCGATGGCCTTATCTGGGGCCATGCCCTTGCGGTAAGGCCGGTTGCTGGTAAGCGCATCGAAGGTGTCTGCTACCGCCATAACCCGTCCTTCAATGGGTATATCATCTCCTTTTACGCCAAGGGGATAGCCTTTGCCGTCATAACGTTCGTGGTGGTAGAGACAATACGGCGTCAGCAGCTTGAGGTGCTCGATATTGTTGAGCAGTTGGGCTCCTTTTTCCGGGTGAATCTTAATTTTCTCGTATTCCGCGTCACTTAAAGGGCCGTTCTTGCGCAGAATGCTGTCCTCCACCGCGATTTTCCCAACATCATGCAGGACGCCACCCATCTGTACTTCCTTGAGTTTTTCCTCCGACCAGCCCAGTTCACGGGCAATGGCCATCGCAAAATTGGTGACGCGCCAGGTGTGCCCGACGGTGTAGTGATCGCGCATTTCAATCGCATCGGCCAGCGCGGTGAGGGTGTCCTCATACGCCTGTTCCAATTTTTGAACGTACTGTGCGTTTTTAATGGCGATGGCCGCTGGACCCGCCAGGGCTACGAGCATTTCCAGGTCGCTGTCGGTGAATGCATGGGTCGCGCCCCGGGTGTCCACATAGATAACGCCTAGTGTTTCACCTTGATACAGCATGGGCGCACACATGACGGAAGCGATATTTTGTGCGATGATGCTCTCGCCGCCAGTAAATTGCTTGTCCGTGGCTGCATTGAAGGAAATCACCGCTTCAGCGCTTTCAAACGCTTTTTTGATGATGGTGGTGCTTAACGCCACCGGATTCTTGACGCTTTCGGCATCGGGTTGTCGGCCTGCCTGCACATAGGAGGGGATCAGGGTTTCGTCCTTTTCCGATTCAGTCAATAGTATGGCGCCGTTGTGCGCGGGCATCAGGGCGAATACCTGCTCCATGACCCGCTGAAAGAGTTTTTTCAGGTCTTGCTCGTCGCTGATGATCTTGTTGGCTTCGTAGAGGGCATGCAGGCGACGCTCGAGGGACTCGGTTTTCATTTCAGTCGAATATCCGCGGGAGGCGGAAAACAGGGTTTGCACGACTTGATCCGGCTTTTTCGTTTCCATCCGGCTGTTGTCCATCCGGGAGATGGTAGCCTCAGTGGACTTTGGAGCGGACGAAGCGACAGGCGCCGCGTCATCATGGTGCATTGGCTCCACGGCGTCTCGGGGTGGCGTCTCAGTCCCTGAATGCGATCCAGGCTGTACGACGCACTCAAAGCGAAATTGTTGTTCGCCAAAAGAAAGAATGTCGCCATGCGCCAGGCGGTATTCAAGGATGCGGCGTTGCCCTACAAAGGTGCCGTTACCGCTGTTGAGGTCGAGAAGCATTGCGCCCTGCTGCGTCAGTTCGATGAGGGCATGCTTGCGGGATACCTTGGGATCATCCAGTTGCAACTGGTTTTTGTGGTGTCTGCCGATGTTCAGCTTGCCCTCAATCGGGATTGCCTGTCCCCGTTGGGGGCCGTTAAGCCAGACTATGCGTTCCATGGCCATAGTAAGCAATGCTCCTGTGGTCGCCTGTGAGCGTGAATCCTCTATAGCAAATCCTGCCCGCCCGGGAAACGGCATTGCCCTGGTGCAAGGTACAGGTTACTCCGTGTAGTAAGGAGCAAATCCGTCTTCGCTGTCACCATCCATCTGGTAGCCATCGGCCTGATAAAGCTGCACAAGACGCAGTAATTCACTCAAGTCGATCTGCCAGTCCTGGGGGGCGTAATCACTGTCGTGGGGGACGCAGTCGGTGGGACCATCCCCAGGCGCGAAGCCATCTTCGGTGACGTCATCACAATGATACGCTCCATAGGCATAGAGTTGCACCACACGCAAGAGTTCGTGCAGGTCGATGACCCCATCGGCATTGCTGTCCGCGCTGTGCTGTTCCTCCGGCGATACAAAGCAGTCCGGATAAGCAAGATGCTCGCTGTGGTCGTAATCGCTTTGCAGGCCCAGTCCCCGGGAAAGCCCCACGATGCTGTCTTCCGTGCTTACGTCCAGGTAGGTGTAGCGAATTTTCCCGGAATAGAAGACTTCCACCTGGAACGTATTGCTGTTGTCGGGGCCATAGTTGTCAAAGAAGTCCCAGATGGGCATCTCTACAAAGCTGACAACGATACGGTCCGACAGTTGCGCGTAATAGACGTAGCCGCCCATCTCCGGATTCAGGTCCGTAAATAATGGCGATATGCGCGGTTGCTGGAAGTGATGTTCCAGGGAAGGTTGGTATTCCGTATCGCCGGTCATGAAAGTGAGATAACCGTTGCTGCCGATATAGACCTTGTCGTAGGATTGCCCGAAGAGGCGAAGCTGTACATCGCCACTCAGCTCCCGGGGGACAAAACCGTCGTCGTCCAGAATCAGTTCTTCGCCACCGTAGGGCGTAATTTCAAAGTCCGCTACCGGCGTCACGCAGAGTTCATATCCCGATGTGCTGTTGTTGGGCTTAAAGCTGAGTTGGGTGTATTCCAGAGCAAATGTCGGCGCCTGATAAACATTGGTGAAATAATCGATACTTCGATGCGTGGTGAAGCTGTAACAGGCCCCCTGATTGTCCCGGGTGGTGACGTTCCCGGCCCGATCCGTGGCTTCCACGGTGAAATAATAGGTTTCGTTGGGGGTCAGACCGGACAGGATGATTTGGTGGTCCGTATGCAACAAATCCGTCACCTGGTATTGCAGATCATCGCAACGGGTTCCGTAATAAATCCGTGACGTGGACACTTTATTCGTCTGGAAGCCGATGGTAGCCCAGGCGGAACCGACTTCCAGCAGGGTGATCCCTTCAATTTCCGGGGGCACGCAGTCTATCAGTGCTTCCGCCATCATGGCGTCGGCGCCTTGTCCCGAATCATAGATGACCGTGATCAGATCGCCGTCAATGACGTCCAGAATACCGTTGTTCGGGGCAGATTCCCCCTCCAAAATCGGCAGGTTGCCCCTGAAAATATGGCTCCCCTGCAATTCCTCTGTCAATTCAAGGGTTTCGATATCGCCGCTCTGCGCCATGACCGTCACTTCAACATGTCCCATTGGCGCGGACTCATCGTGTACCTGCACCGAGAGGCTGTCAAAACAGGAATAATGGGTGCGGCTCAATTGCAGTTCGCGAAAATCCGCCGGGTGTGGCACGTGCTGGGCGAACGCCGTGGTTTTGCTGGAGTCTTCCCCACGCCCCCCTGTATTGCTAAAGACATTGGACTCGAAGCAATTGTTGTTGCGGACATAGTCGACCTCGCCGCGCACCAGTATGCCCTCAACCACGCCGGAGTTTTGGTTGAAAATTGGCGAGCCGGAATTGCCGCCGAATGTGTCCAGGTTGGCCACAAAATAGTAGGGGTTGCTGCTATCCCGGACGACGGTTTCATCGCCGAAGGCAATCTTTATGGGCAATCCGGCGGGGTGCCCGATGGCCCCGACCTGCGTCCCCACCGAGACATTGCCTTCCCGACGTATGGGCAAGGGCCGGGCCCCCGGGGCGGTAATCGGGCGATCCACCCGAATGATGGAATAATCATTATCGAAAGTATATTGCCGCGCAACGACTTCCACGCCACGATAGACCTGATCCTCGGTGAAGTTGAGTACGGGTGTATTGCTGTTCTCCATCACGAAGCCGAAGACGAAGCGTGTGCCATTCAAGTCTGAAGCGTTGTAGCAGTGGCCAGCGGTTGCGATCAGGTCCTCGCCAACCACAAAACCCGTGCATCGCGCCGCCGTGGGTTGATTTGCGAAGGGCTCGCCCGCGCAGGGCGGCAGACCCAATTGGGTGTAGCTGGAGGTGCTGAGCTGATAATTGCCGTTGGATTGCTGGGTCAGGCGGTTCGTTGAGACCAGGGCGCAAACCGAATGGGACCAGGACACAATCGCCGGGTCCTGCTCCTGATAGATATCGATACGGTCATCCTCCCCATAGATGACCTTCGGTTCAATCCCCGAGGGTGGCGACCAGGGTTCATGCCCGATGACAGGCGGCATGGGTTTGCGGAAGGTGCTTTGTGCCCAAACTTCGCCTGCGAAGCTCCCTACCATCAACAGCAGCACGGCCAGATACAATCGCTGTGAAATACCAGCTAGTGAATAATACATGGTGACACCGGATTCCTGGTTCCTCGAAGGAACTGCCAACAATTCTTGCGAGTACGTATGGCTCAATTATGCCATGAAGCCGCCGGACACAACCACTGCTCCGAGGTTTGGGCGCCGCCGGGTGAAATGCCGCGGCTCGACTTAGCTTTCCCCGCCCGCCGTTGGCCGTCCCACACTGAAGTAGCGGAAACCGTGCTCGCGCATGACGTCCAGGGTATACAGGTTGCGGCCATCAAAGATCACCGACTCACGCATCAACGAGGCCATGCGCGCATAGTCCGGACGACGGAATTCGTTCCACTCCGTGGCGATCACCAGGCCGTCGGCGCCTTCCAGGGCATGGTAATAGCGTGGCGCGACCGATACAGCGTCGCCGAAATGCTCCTTGATCTTGCGGTTACAGGCGGGGTCATACACGACCACCTCCGCGCCGGCGTCGAGGAGACCCTGAATAATGGCCAGGGCCGGGGCGCCGCGGATGTCGTCGGTGCGGGGTTTGAAGGCGGCTCCCCATACGGCGATGCGCTTTTCGACGATGGCGTCGCCGTAGTAACGCAGTATACGCTCCAGAAAATGACGCTGGCGACGTTTGTTGACTTCCAGCACGGCTTCAAAGAGATCATGGCTGAGGCCTTTGTCCTGCGCCATGCGGATGCAGGTGGCCAGGTCCTTGGGTATGCCCGTGCCGCCGAAGCCGAGTCCCGGAAAGAGGTAATGCGGGCCGATGCGTTCGTCGGCGGCGATGCCCTCGCGCACCGCGGAGACGTCCGCCTCATAGCTGGAGCATAGCTCGGCCATCTGGTTCATGATGGATATCCGCGAAGCCAGCAGGACGTTTACCGCGTATTTCACCATCTCGGCGCTGTGGCGGTCCATCTGGAGATACGGCTTGCCGGTCCGCAGGAAGGGGCTGTAGAGTTCTTTCATGATTTCGTTGACCCGGATATCGTCGCAGCCCACCACCACGCGGTCCGGCCCCATGAAATCCTGTATGGCGGCGCCCTCCTTCATGAAATCCGGGTTGACCACCATGTCGAAGGGGTGCTCGGTCCGGGCGGCTATTCTCTCGATAAGCTGATCCGCCGTGCCCGGTGGGCAGGTGCTCTTGAGTACGATAAGCCGGTAGCCGTCCATGGCGTCCGCAATTTGATCTGCGGCGGCTTCCACCTCCGCCAGGTCTACGGCGCCGGAAGCATCGACCTGTGTGCCCACGCAGATGAAGACCATCATGCTGTCCCGCACCGCCTCCGCCAGGTCGACCTGGAAGCGGAGCCGTTCTTCTTCCATGTTGCGCATGACCAGTTCTTCCAGGCCCGGCTCATGGATGGGCATGCGGCCTTCATTCAGGTGGGCAATCAAGGTTTCATCACGGTCCAAGCATGTGACCTGATGGCCGTTTTCCGCCATGCAGGTGCCGACAACCAGGCCCTGGTACCCCGTGCCCACAATGGTCAATTTCATAAATATGTAAGCTCCAATGATGTACTGTAGTGTTGTATTGTAATATTTATTACTAAAATCAGGTTATTGCCCTGCTTGCCAACAGTTCCGACTCCAAGCAACGCTGCCGCTCTCGTGCAACGCACCAAGGACGCGAAGCCTGCCCTGGGCTCCCAGAGGGGGACGCCCCTACAACGCCGCCAGCTCCCATCCGTCATGCCGGCGCAGGCAGGCATTCAGGCCCCCGAACGCGGAGCTCAACCCCGGGATCGGGGCTTCCCCCCCCCAGGGTCGACCCTGAATGGGTCGCGGATGAGAACATTCGGCACATTTTTTACCACAGAGACACAGAGCGCGGACATGCGGCGTCGCAAAGTCTATGTCAACAAAAAATGCGTGTAGTTCTGATATTACCAATCTTGTCAATTCATAACGAAGCGTAGGGGCGAACCTTGTGTTCGCCCGCGTGGGTGGGGTTTCCCACCCACGTCATCCCTGCGAAGGCAGGG
>SKJD01000340.1 GCA_007116095.1 Candidatus Hydrogenedentota bacterium | reverse complement strand
TATGCCCGCCGGCAATCAACCCGGCATCTTCACGGGTCTCGTGACAGCCTACACATCCGCGTACTTCGCCGGGCTGGAAGCTGATGGCGGAGCGCATGCGGCGCAGCTCCATCCGGTTCTCGTCGAGCAGTTGGAAATAAACCGCTGTGTCGCGGGGAACCTGGAAGGTTACGCTGCCGTCGTCCTTGATGGGTAGATCGCCCAGGATGCGCACGGGTGCCCAGTTGATCAAGTTGCGACGGTCGGCGTCGGGCCCTGCGTAGCCATGGTCTTCACCATAGCGGTGGCCGCCGTAGGTGTTGTCATAGGGCCAGGCAATGGGCGCTGTGACGCGCAGGAAGTGGGCGTCCTCCGGCGCCACGCCGTCCACCCCCTGTGTAATGTCCGTGACGTAGATATGCGCGAAGTCGTCCTCCGGGTTTACCGTGTCCGGCAGGACATGCGGTATGGGGCGGGACCGCAAGGGAATCGGCGTGAAGCTGGAGATTTCCGGATCGCGGTAGAGGAGCTCCCGGTTGCCGTAGACATCCACCAGATACAGGCCATAGCCCGTGGGGTCGGTCTGATCGCTGCCATAGGCATACGACGCCAGGAAGAATTGCTCTGACAACGGCCAGGGGGTCGTGAAGAAGCCGTGGCTGTCTTCTGTGCCGCCTTCCGGTACCGGTACGCCCGCCATACCGCCTTGGGGCGGCATGAGCTGCGGGGTGACCTTGCCGATGCCTTCGGGATTATTCACCCCTTTCGAGGGATCTATTGTGATGAGCGAGCCGACCGCCAGCGTGTGGTGCCCCGAGGCGATGGCGACAAGCTTGTTGCTGTTGGGGATCGAACGTGGGGAAATGAAGGTCCAGGGGTCTTCCATGTGCTGACCGAAGAAGGCGTCCGCACCCGTACCGTCCGGCCGCACTACCCAGATGGAATGGATATAGGCGAAGCCGCGCTCCTGATATTCCCAACGGGTGAAGGCGATCATCCCGTTGTCGAGCGTGTGCGGCATGTAGTCGCCGTCCTTGTTTACGCTGAGTCGACGGATACCGCTGCCGTCCGGCCGCACCGAATAGAGGTTGCAACTGGTCTCGTCCTTGTCGTACTCATTGCACTGCAAAGACGTCTCGGCACGCTCGGACACGAAGACCACATTGCCGTTCGGGGCGTAGGTCGGGTCCAGATCACTCCATTCGCCCGAGGTAAGCCGCCGCACCCGCCCATCGTTGAGATCCAATTCATAGATGTGCGTGGGTTGCACGTCGCGCCGCAGGTGGAAGCTCAGCGACCGATCAAGCCAACCTTCCGGCGGCTCCTCACTTTGCGCCCGGGCATAACCGAAGACCACGCGGTCTCCTTCGAACCAGAGGTCCATGCCATGGACATTGCCCGGTCCCAACGCGCCGTTGAGCAGGTGCTGCACCATGGCCACGGGCGTGTCGGGCGTTTGGCCGCCGGGATCTTTGAGGGCCGTGAATAGCCCGGTATCATCATCCAGAGACTGCAACACACTCAGGTCGCCGCCGGGTTTTGAGACCCACGGCATGTGGTTCAGGCAGATGTCCGGAAAGGTTTGCTGGGTGAAGCGCTTGGTGAAAAGGAGCTGATCAAAATCCAGCAGGGGGTTCTGAAATACAATACGCCGCACGGCCCAACGCACCTCGATATAGAGCGCTTCCAGTGCTTCTTCTGAAGCGTCTTCCGGCAGGCTTTGGTAGGTGGCTTCCAGGGCTTCCAGTTCGTGCAGGTTTTCGCTCAGATCGACGCCCTGCGCCGCCAGATGGGTCGCCAGGCGTTGGCCCCGGTCGATGAAAGATGCTATCGGGTATTCACGGCCTCCCGTCGCGCTGATGGTCGACCAAGGGCTGAGGCTGCTCTGGTCGGCGGGTTGGTACAGGGCTATGTTGGTGCCGTCGTCGCCTGCCGCGTAGACCTCCACCTCGTCCAGGTGTAGAAAAATCGCCTCGTCGCTGGGAATCATCAGGCGAATGAAACGGGTAGTCAAGCCGCCGTCCTCAAAAGTGACTTCAAGCGGCGGCGCGCCGTGGACGCCGCCGAAATGTTCGCCTCGGTTGTCATGCGCCAGACGCCAGCTTTCGCCATCATCAGAGACGAGGATATGCAGTGTGTCGGCGTTATGGAGCCCCGGCGCGTAATCCAGCCGGTTATAGACCACGATCCGGCCAACGGGCACGCTTTCCCCGAGGTCTACCTGCCACCACGGATTCGCCTCCGGGCCCACGTGAAAGCCGAACGCGCCGGTTTTCTCGCCATTCAAGGCCCCCGCCGCATCTGACTGGGTCGAAAGGCCCTCCTCCGTCGCCAGCAGCCAATCCTCCTCAATCAGCGCCCGCAAATCGCTTGCGGCGAGCGGCGCCTCCGCCGGCTGGGCGTACAACGGATCCGGCAGCGGCGGCACGCGATCCTCCCAGACGTCCATGGCAGAAACAGGCAAGGTGAGTAACACCGCGAGCAACAAGCTGCGGCCAAAGCGAGCCCTGTACAACATCTTCATTCCCCCGAATCCGTTGATGTATGCGCAATAGATATTTTGTGGCTATGATGCCGACAAGTAGGTTAGCACATGCCCGCTGTGATTACAACGAAAGCAGCGCTTTTTTGCCTGAATGGATCGGGTGTGCTATAAAGGGGGAGCGTTCCGCAGATGAAGTAGCCCAAAGCAGCACATGCGAGTCTCCGCGCCATTTGCGGAGGGATAAGGCTACCCGGTGATACGTATAAACCAGTTCAATCCAAGGTATACTTATGACATTGACGAGAGTTGAGTTCGAGGCAATCCTGAATGATGTCTCCAAGCAAATTCAGGGAGATATTGCGTGGCAGGAAGATGAAGACCATTCACCGCGTGTCGAGTTTCGCGCCGAAGTATCTTCTGATGCCGGCTGGCCGCTGTTTGTCATCGGTACGTACAACCCCTTGCTACCTGCGGTCTCCTTTGCCATCATACTTCAGACGGAAGGTCGAATTTATGCCTTGGACCTGGGGAAGGATCACCACAATCCACAGTGTCACCGGATTGGTGAAAAGCACAAACACCGGTGGAGCGAGACTTATCGCGACAAAGAAGCCTATGTGCCAGACGATATTACCGCGGATGCGTCGGAGCCGGTAATTATTTGGGAGCAGTTTTGCAGCGAGGCGAAAATTACCCATCAGGGCAAAATGATCAAACCACAAACGACAGGGTCACTGTTCTATGAATGACATAAAAATTTGTTCAGCATTTAATGATTCGTTGCAGTCGCTTTTTGTGTGTGAGGACAAGAACGGCTACCAGCGAATCCGGACGCCCTATCTATACCCGGATGGCGAAGTAATCGATATCTATTGCAAGCCGGAATCAACGGATATCATGCTGGTCACGGATTTTGGCGAAACAGGGCGTTGGTTGCGTATGCAGACTACGTCACCGCGCCGTTCGCCAAAACAAAAGGCGCTGATCGCTGATATCTGCCTGACGCATGGCGTCGAGTTTTTTCAGGGGATGTTGATGGCGCGTTGTCGCTCGGAAGACAATGTGTCCGAAGTTGTCAATCGGGTGGCGCAGGCGGCGTTGCGGATGTCGGATATATGGTTTACGTTTCGCACCCGTTCCGTAGAGTCGATGAGCGATGAGGTGGCGGATTTTCTGCTGGAGCGACAGATGCCCTATGAGCGGCAAGAGCGCTTAAATGGAAGGTCCGGGCGTATCTGGAGGCCTGATTTCCATGTGCGCGCCCCGCAGCATAGCTCTCTGGTATATGTGTTGAGTACGGGCAGTCGCGCCTCTGCGCGCAGTATTACCGAGCACGTTGTCACCGCATTTCTGGATTTGAGTCACCTCAACGCCGGACCTGAAGCCATGCAGTTCATTTCCCTCTTTGATGATACGGCAGACGTGTGGACAGAGGGGGATTTTCGGCTGGCGGAACATACAAGCACCATTGCGCGCTGGTCACAGCCGGATGGTTTTGCCGAAATGTTAGAAGCTGCGTAGTTTGACTGCCGCCCGGGAGGTGGCCGGAATGAAAGGAACGCACAGATGCTGGAACGGTGGGTATTAATCATGCTGCTTGGAATGGTGTTTTCTCACATTATCACGCCGGCTTCAGGCGCGGAGGCTGCGGAGTCGGGGGCGCAAGACTGGAAATTGCAATATGGCCAGCCGGCGGAGGAGTGGGACGAGGCGCTGCCGATTGGCAACGGCCACATGGGCGCGATGGTTTTTGGCGGGGCCGATCACGAGCGTATCCAGTTCAATGAGGACACGCTTTGGGCCGGGCAGCCGCAGTCTTACCAAAACCTCGGGGCGTCGGACTATTTGCCGGAACTGCGCCAGTTGCTCTATGACGGCAAGCAAGACGAAGCGCATGACCTGGCCATGGAACACTTCATGAGCGACCCGCTGCGGCAAAGTTCCTACCAGCCTTTCGGCGATTTGTACTTTGATTTCCCCGGGCACGATGCGCCGGAAGCCTATCACCGCTGGCTGGACCTGGAAACGGCGTTGGCGGGGGTGCGCTATGAGGTCGATGGCGTTATCTACGAGCGCGAGGTATTTGCGACGTATCCCGACAAGGTGATCGTGATGCGCTTGACGGCCGATACGCCCGGCGCGCTCGATTTCACGGTGCGTTTTGACAGTCCCCATGAGGCGCACGACCAGGTCGCGTTGGACAGCGAGACCCTCGCCCTGCGGGGCCGGGTGACGCATAGCCACGAGAACGAGACGCCAAGCCTCTTGCGTTTCGAGGCGCAGCTTCGAGCGCACAGCGTCTCGGGCACGGTGACCGTGACGGATACGGGGCTGGAAGTGCAGGACGCCGACGAGGTGGTGTTGGTGCTGGCGGCGGCGACAAGTTACAACAACTATCACGACATTTCGGGCGATCCCGCGGCCAAGTGTGCGGCTATCCTGGAAGGCGTGGCCGACGCTTCGTACGCGACATTGAAGCAACGCCACCTGGAGGATTACCAGGCGCTGTACGGGCGGGTTTCCGTGGACCTGGGCGTCACCGAGGCCGCAACGCTGGATACCGGCTTGCGGGTGGCGCAGTTCAAGGATGGCGACG
>SKJD01000428.1 GCA_007116095.1 Candidatus Hydrogenedentota bacterium | reverse complement strand
GCTGCCGTGCTGGTGGGCGCAGTCCTCGATGAGATAGAGGTTGTGCTTCCGACAGATCTGTTGCAGTCGATCCAGGTCGGTCATACAGCCATAGAGATGCACCACCGTGATCGCACGGGTCCGCTCTGTAATTGCGGCCTCGACGGCATCCAGGCTTATATTCCAGGTGTCTGACTCCACATCCACAAGGACGGGCACGGCGTTCACGTCGCAGACCGCGGCGGCTGTCGCCTGCCAGGTCATTCCGGGCACGATCACCTCGTCATAGGCCCCGATGCCCAAAGCTTCCAAGGCCAATTGCAGCCCGACCGTCCCGTTCGAACAGCAGAGCCCGAAATTGGCGTTCTGGTACTTCGTGAAGGCTTCGGCAAAGCGCCATTCATGGGGGCCGTCATAGGACCAGCGGTTGCTGCGGGTGATGTCGGCCACCAGGGCGGCGTCTTGCTCGGAACTCACCGGCCACTGGGGCCAATGTTTGTCTACTGAACGTACTACGTTGCCGCCTGCGATTGCCAATTGCGCCATGGTTACTACACCTCCATTGCCGGACTGTGAATTGAATTAATCGAAAAATCTTATGAAAACTCATTATCGTATATGCATCGGGCGAGTGGCAAGTAATCCACGGGAGCAGGTACCATGTACGCGGCAACCGATATACGCCGAATTTTCGAAAATCGCGATTTCGACGTCGTTGCTGCTTCCATTGTACCTTCGCGTACGTATACCAGTTCAGGGAGGTGTCTATTCAGCCTAAGTTACTATTCCGCGTTGTCAGCCTTATGGTTTTATGGTTGGGGGTGGCCCTGCTGATTGGGTTCTCTGCAGTATCCGCGGCGTCTGTCCCGCATGGCAACGCCGAAGTGAAAGGGGAAATCGTGCGTTCACATACCTTCACATTCGACGGCGCAGCGCCCCCCGAGACCGGGGTACAACTCCGCTTGCTGCGGGTGGATACGGAGTCGACCGAACCACCGGTGATGGCCGCGATTCACCTGAAGCAAGACGCGCTGCAAGCCACGGAGCGCGCCGGGCAGTGGTTGATCTCCGAGGCGGCCATGCAACCCCTCCTGACGGCCCAAGCCTTCCTCCCGGCGGGCGCCTATGACCTCCACCTGGTCCTGCCAGAAGTCGACGCCGAGCCGGTGGTGCTGGATCACTGGGAAGTGGAAAGCGCCCGCAACCCCGAGCCGGCCCGGGTCGTGATCCAACCGCATCAGGGCAAGCCGGGTATCTGGATCAACGATACTCCCCGCTTTCCCTTCGCCTACCTCCCCCACGCCGGCGACTTTGACAAGCAATACACCCAGATGCGGGACGTGGGCGTTGAACTCTTTTCTTTGTACGCGCCCATCGGCAACCATGCCGACGGCTTCAACGACAGCCACCTGGACGAGCCCTTCCTGCGATTGCTGAAGCACCACCCCGACGCCTACATTTTCCCACGGGTCGATGTCGGCCCGCCCGGATGGTGGCTGGAGGCGCATCCCGAGGAGCGCTATGTCTATGACAACGGCGAGATGGGGCCACAGTCCATGTTTTCCGAAGCCTGGATGGCCGCGGCGGAAGAATGGGTGGAAGCCTACAGCCGCTATATCCGTACAGGCCCCTACGCCGATCGCATCATGGGCATTCACCTCTGCACGGGCCACACCGGCGAGTGGCAGTCCTGGGGCCTCTGGGAAGACCTCCGGGGCGACTTCTCGGAACCGGCCCAACGCGCCTGGCGGGACTACCTGGTGACGAAGTATGGGTCGGAAGCGGCCTGGCAAAAAGCCTGGGGCGAGCGGGCGGAAGGCAACCTGGATGAGGCCGTCATCCCAAGCCGGGAACGCCGCGAACAGGACTCGGACACCTTGCAACGAGCTCCCGTAGCCTATCAAGACGTCATCGACTTTTACGACTTTTACTGGCGCGGCACGGTGGAAGCCATTGAGCGTCTGGCCCGGGCGGCGAAGGTGGGCGGTGGCGAGAACTGGCTGGTGGGGGTCTTTTACGGTTACCAGATTCAATACGGCGGCCTGGCCCAGGAGAGCCAGCACCTCGGCATGCAGCAGCTCATGGACTGCCCGGACATCGACTTTTTCTGCAGCCCCGCCATGTACTCCCAACGGGCACCCGGCGGCACGAGCACCTTCATGTCCTTCACGGAGTCCATCCAGCAACGCGGCAAGCTCTGGTGGGACGAAGCCGACAACCGCACGCACCTCGTGGATCACCCTGAGTTCGGCCCGGTAAACCCGGCGGCCGACTTGTGGGAATCGCTGAACGTACTACAGCGGGAGTTCGCGCACAACATAATGCGGCAGACGGCGGTATGGTGGTTCGATATGTCCGGCGGCTGGTATGACGACCCGGCCCTCCTCGATCTTTTCCGCCAGATGCGGGAATTCGGGGAAGCGCATGAAGCGGCCTGGCGGCCGGAAGTCGAGGTCGCTGTGTTCCTGGACGACAAGAGCCTGTACCGCATGCCACCCGCGCAACGTTATCTCAATTTGATTCCACCCTTCCTCTCCGATATGCCGCGCCTGGGCGCGCCCTACAACACCTATCTCCTCGCCGACCTGGACAAAGCGCCGGAGTACACGGCCTACATCTTTCTCAACGCCTTTGACCTGAGCGCCGAAGAGCGGGCCGCGATCAACGCGCTGAAACGCGACGGGAAAACCTTGCTCTTTATCGGACCGGCGGGCAACGGCGCCTGGGAAGATGGCCGGGTAACGCCCGCGCCGCAAGGGGCCTGGCACGGACTGGTCGGCTTCACCCCCGAAGGCACAGACGGGCTCCAGAGCTACGTACACCCCGAATGGCGCGCGGCCTGGCTGGAAACCCCGGAGATCAGCATGGCCGAGCTGCGGGCTTTCCTCGGCAATGCGCCGGATCATATTGACGCGGTACATATCTACCACGAAGCAGACGACGCGCTGTATCTTGGTAATGGCTTCGTCGCCCTGCACGCGCAACATGCGGGCGAGAAGACGCTGCAATTTGAAACCCCCATGCGCTTCCGGGAACTATTCACGGATACACCGTTAGAAACCGAAGGCGCCACCCTGGAATTCCCCTTGAATGCCCGGGAAACGCGCTCCTTCGTCATTGAGCCGGTCCCGTAAAAAAATTCGGGTTTGACGCCTGTATAATCTGGGCGCATGTCTACGCCCACACGGAAAGGATTACCATGAAAGAACCAAGGTTTAGTCGGCGTGATTTTCTGAAGCTTTCCAGCGTCCCGGTACTTGGGAGTCCGCTGCTCTTTGCCAGGCGTCAAGCCGAGGCGGCGTCTGATGCCGCTACCGCGGAGACCGACTTCCAAAGCAACTGGCGGCTAGTCCCGGACCGCATCTGGATTGGCGGTGACTACTGGGCGAACCCGATGGAAGACTGGCGCATCCGGGAAGGACGGCTGGAATGCACTTCCCGGGGCGGCAACCGGAATGTACATGTCCTGACACACGCCCTGTCGGAAGCGGCAGGAACCTTCGACGTTTCGGTGCGCACGGGATTGATCGAGGACGGCCCCAACGGATCGGTCGGCTTCCGAGTCGGCATACACGATGAAATCAACGACTACCGGAGCAATTGTTTCTTCGGAGAAGGCGTTAATGCCGTACTCCGGACAGACGGCGCCTTGCTGCTGGCCGGCAACGTCCAGCAACTGGACACACCCTTGCCCCTGGAAGCGATGGAACTGCATCTCCACGGGGAACCGGATGGTGAGCAGTACCGTTTGACCTTTTCGCTCCGGGACGAAGACGGCGTACTCTTGCACAGTATCAATGCTTCAGTAAACGCAGATCGACTGCACGGCAACATCGCCTTGGTCAACAACCACATCGCCCAGCCCAACGGCGCACGCTGCTGGTTTTCTGATTGGCGCTTGTCTGGCAGCAAGATTGCACATCATCCAAAACGCCGCTTCGGCCCCATCCTCTGGGCGATGCATACCCTGAGTGACAACCGGGACGCGGACGGCCATGTCCTGAAGATGTCCGCGCAAATGCCCCCACTTGGCGATGCAGATGGGGACACCGTGCAGCTTCAGGTGCATCGTGAAGGCGCGTGGGAAACCCTGGACGAACAGCCTATCGACCCGAAAGCCTGCACCGCCCATTTCCGCATCGCAGAGTGGCCGGCGGAGCGGGATGTCTCCTACCGCCTGATTTATGAATCGAAAACCCTTGACGGCGCGGTGCACCAGGATTCCTGGGGGGGTACGGTGCAAAAAGACCCGGTGGACCGGCCCCTGAAAGTGGCGGGGCTGACCTGCCAGTTCCATACCGGTTTCCCCTACGCGCCGCTTGTGGAGAACCTGGCAAAGCTGGAACCCGATCTCTTTTACTTCTCGGGAGATCAACTCTACGAAGGCAACGGCGGCTATGGCGTCGTGCGACAAGACGCGGATCGGGCGATTATCAACTACCTGCGCAAGTGGTACATGTTCGGCTGGGCTTTCGGCGATCTGCTGCGGGACCGGCCGACGATCTGCCTGCCGGACGATCATGATGTCTTCCATGGCAATCTCTGGGGCGAAGGCGGACGGCCCATGCCGGAAGGCGGTGATACTTCGACGACCGTGGGCTATTTACAGCCGCTGGAAATGGTGAATGTGGTCCATCAAACCCAGGTCGGTCACCATCCGGATCTATTCAATCCCACGCTGACCGAATTTGGCATGAAGGTGATGTATGGCGACATGGTCTATGGGCGCGTGAGCTTCGCCATGGTGAGCGATCGCCAGTTCAAGTCCGGGCCGCACCATGTAGACACGGGCGACGGCCGGGCGGATCACCTGACCGACCCCGACATTGACGTGGCCGACCTGGACAAGCCCGGCCTCACGATGCTCGGAGAACGGCAAAAGGCATTTCTGGAACACTGGGCGGAAGACTGGCGGGGCGCGGACATGAAATTACTGCTGAGCGGCACCACGTTCGCCAATGCCGCCACGCACCATGGCAACTATGACGATTTCCTCATTGCCGACATCGATTCCGGCGGCTGGCCACAGTCCGCCCGCAACCGGATATTGGAAATTGCACGTAGCGCCCGCGCCTTCCATATCTGCGGC
>SKJD01000368.1 GCA_007116095.1 Candidatus Hydrogenedentota bacterium | reverse complement strand
GGCTGCAAGTTGACCACCACCATATCGATCCATTCAATATCGTGGGCCTGACGTTGCTCCTCATGCAATTTACTGTCCCGAATGCCGAGCAGGCCGCCGTGCACCTTCAGGTGTAACGACTTCACCCGCCCGTTCATCAGCTCCGGGTACCCCGTATAGTCGGCGATACTCGTCGCGGAAATCCCCGCATCACGCAAGGTTTGCAGCGTACCGGAGGTACTGATCAGCGCCACCCCCATTTCTTCCAGCAGACGCCCCAACACGACCAGGCCTGTCTTGTCATAGCAACTTAAAATCGCCCGTTTAATCTTCGTCATGCCTTGCATTTCTCCCGGGAAATCGGGGTGTTGGAAAATGAGGAGACGTCCGCCTGGGTCCAGGCGCAACGCCCCACTCCTGCCACTGTTTCACGGCAACCACTTATAAATGGAGCAGTATGATACGACAATGTGCCAAAAAAAGTCGAGTTTTTTCGGTATACATAAGCCTTCAAGGACTCTCTGGTTCAAAAATAATCGTAACTTGGGTCTGACAAAGGGTAGGGTCCCTATATCTTGTTGGTGGGCTGTGAGAGGCGAGATAAAGCATTGAAGCCCCGATTCGGCATGCAGGGAAGTCCAAAGTTTCAGAAAGCTCTTGACTCAAGTAGCCGCGCCTCTCCATAATAACACCTAGAAGGAATACAACACACGACAGGTCGCACATGTTTTTTTAGGGGGAATTCAGCTTTGATTGCTTATAGAATGAATAGTATGACGGGAACCGCTTGTTCGGAACATCAAAAAATCCACCAAGGAGATGCTTTCACCATGACAACATATTTGAAACCCGGAAAACGCGTTTCTCATCAGATGGTAAAAGGTTTCGCAGGCCACCATTGCAATAGCAGTGATACATCGGATCAGGTGAATGAATTGTCGGCGCTGGACGTGGGAAGCAAGGGGCGTATGAGAAGCGTCATTATTGGGACGTTTTCTGTTTTCATCGCGATCGCCTTGAGCGGCGCTGGTTATGCCGACCAAGCTTCTACGCTCGAAGCCGATTTCGCTACCCCGCCCGATGCTTACAAAAGCCAGCCGCTTTGGCACTTGAATGGCACGCTCGAAACCGAGGAAATCCAACGTCAGCTTCAAGACGCCCAGGAAAAAAGCGGCTTTTCCGGCATTGCCCCCCTGCCAGTCAACCAAACGCGGCCGGACTACCTGACCGAGGGTTATTTCGACCTATATGGCGATATTCTTGACATCAGCAAGTCCCTCGGCATGGAGGTCATTTTCTACGACGAGATCGGCTTTCCGAGCGGGGGCGCCGGCGGGCTGTTCAATGAGCATTATCCCGAGCATATTCTTTCGCGTCTGGATATGCTTGAACGGGAAGTGACCGGTCCGGAAACAGTGACCATCGACCTGCCCGAAGGCGTTCACATGGCCGCAGTCGCCATGAATACCCAAACCCTGGAACGCCGCGAAATGCCTCTTTCGCCCGACCAGGAACAAGTTGTTTTCGACGTGCCTGCCGGCGCCTGGAAGCTCATGGTGTTCACCAGCGTACGGCATGAAAGCAATAACAGCACCGTAGATTACCTCAACCCAGCATCGGTCGAAAAATTCCTTTCGCTCACCTACGACGCCTACTACGAGCAATTCCCTGATCACTTCGGCTCCACCATTAAGATGACCTATTTCGACGACGTGGGACTTCGTAAAGCCCAACGCCGCAACTGGACCCCCATCTTCAATGAAGCCTTCGAGGCCCAGCATGGCTATGCCCCAACCTTGCTCTACCCGGCCCTATGGCGCGACATCGGCCCCGAAACCGCCGCGGCCCGCGTAGCCCTCTTGGGTTTCCGCGCTGAACTGCTGGCCAATGGCTATCCCCGCAAAATTCAGGAATGGGCGGCGCGCCGTGGCGTCCAATCCTCCGGGCACGCGATGGGCCAATACCATCCGCAGCCCACTTTTCTAGGCGGCGACCATATCAAGTTTTATAAGCACGTCGATATCCCGATGATGGACTCCATCCACTATTACGGACACGGCCGCCCCGGCTTCAAGCTGACCAGTTCCGCGTCGTATACCTATGACAGGCCGCATACCGCTGTGGAAATTTATGGCAACTACCGCAGCCATTTCGACAGCGACATGTTGTATCGGTCCGGCATGGAGCTCTTCGCGCGAGGGGCCAACATGTTCCTGCCCCATGGCATGTGGTATGACCCGCAGAACGTACGCATCCCGCCGCTGATTTCCGATTTCAACCCGGACATCGCCGATGATCTGGCCGATTACAACGACTGGGTGGGCCGTTGCGCGCTGCTATTGCGCGGCGGAAAACATATTGCCGACATCGCCGTACTCTATCCCATTGCAGCCATGCAGGCCCACGCTATATTGGACGCCGTCGTCGATCAGCACGGCGTTGAAGGGAATGTCCACCCAGGGCTTTATGTCCCGCCGGAATGCGATTTCAATCTATTGAGCGATTCCCTCACCGGCGGCGTCCGGCGTGATTTCACCTTCTTGCATCCGGAAATCCTCGATGAGCAATGCGTGGTCGCGGGTTCGCTCCTAAAACTGGAGAACGAACACAATCAACAGGAATACAAGGCGATCCTCATCCCCGGCGGTCGCGTCATCCACTGGAGCAACCTGCAAAAGATCAAGGCCTTCTACGAAGCAGGCGGCATCGTCGTCGCCACCACCGCCCTGCCTGATCAGTCAGCCGAATTCGGTCATGACGAAGATGTACAGCAAACCATTGCGCACATCTTCGGTGTTTCCCCGGACGCGTCACTGCCGGACACAAAATTCATCGCCAATGAACATGAGAACGGCGGCATGGCTTATTTCATCCCCACGCTTGATAATAACGGCACGGCCCTGGATGCAGCCTTAAAAGAGGCTATTCCAATCGCTGATGTACAGTTCGGCGCGAATGTACCCGCTTTCAAGCATCAACCCCAGCCCGGAAGCCGTCCTCCTGAAGTCGCATTTTCCGGGATGCTTTCGTACCTTCACAAGGTCAAGGAGGGGCGCCATATCTATTTCTTTGCCAATTCAACGGACGAGCATATCGACTCCGAGATTACGCTTCGAGGAAACTTGCGCTTGCAGTCTTGGAACCCACATGATGGCAGCATCCGTAAAATAGAAAGTGATCAGCAATCTGCAAACGACGCTCCTGTAACTCGGGCGCGGCTTACGCTTGCGCCGCTCCAATCCGTTTTTTGGGTTGAGGAGCACTAACGCCGACTGATTCCAAGATTTATCGGCGAAATTCTGATATAAAAAGCGTAAGTATGCTTGGTTAGATTTTCATGCCACTATCCCAACCACGAAACGGTTATAGTTATAGCCCAAGTTTAACACGTAGGTTTCAATCCACAGAATGTAGAGATAGACGTAGATTATTTGTCAAAATAAATAAACTTCTGGTCTCGGTCCAAGATAATATATGGCCCCTGCATCTGCGTAAATCTGCGCAATCTGTGGAAAAATGTGCCCAATGTTCTTATCCGCGCCCCCTTAGGATCGGCCTTGTAGAGAACCTCGATCCCGGGGTATCGCCTTCGAGCTGGGGCTTTGCGGTCGTTCTGCCATGGGTCCAAAAAAAAAGTACAAAATTATTACCCATGCGCTCTGTGCCCCAACCAACAGGGATATTGCGCATCATTACCTGTAAAAGAAACCATGTTACCGGATATTCCAAGCACATGCCATCATTGGAGCGCTGTGTTACAATACGCGCATGAAACGCAAGCCGCAGAAAAAAAAGCGAAATAGGGTCCGAAATCGTTCTTGGGGAGAGGCCCACGAAACGTCGTTCACGCATGATCGGGCGAAGCACCGCAGCGCCCAATCCAAATTCTCGGACAATGCACAGAGCAACCGGGAACGGGATCGCCTGCCGGAAGACTTCACCCCCAATGCCCTGGTCATTGCGCATTCCAAGAAATGGGCTTTCGTCATGCAAGATGGCGAAGAGCGTCTTTGCCTGATCGATGAGCAACTGGAAGCAACGGATCAGACCCTGCTGGCCTCCGGGGACCGGGTCTATATCGAACAGGAAGGCGAAGAGTTCATCGTGCGCGGCGTGGCCCCCCGGCGTTCATACCTCGCACGGCTTGCCGGGCCCCACGCCCGGGTGAAAACCCAGGTGCTCGCCGCCAATGTGGACCTGTTGATCATCGTCGCCTCCGCCGCGCGTCCCCCTTTCCGCCCAGGGCTGATCGACCGCTACCTGATCACCGCCGAGCTGGGCAATGTCACCCCCGTGCTCTGCGTCAATAAGGTCGACCTCGTGGACACCCTGCCGGAAGAACTACAGCGCTACCGCGAACTCGGTCTGGAAGTGTTCACCACCAGTTGCGAACACGGCGAAGGCATGGCGGAGCTCAAAGCGCGCCTGGAGGGACAGGTCAGCGTCCTCGCGGGACACAGCGGCGTCGGCAAATCCAGCCTCTTGAATGTGATGGACCCTGAACTCGACCTTCACACCCGCAGCATCAGCGAAAGCACCCAGCGCGGCAAACACACCACCACGGCCGCCCGCTACTACGAAATTGGCAATGATATCCGCATCATCGACACCCCCGGCATACGCTCCCTCGGCCTCTGGGGCGTCTCCCCCGAAGAAGTCGCCTACTACTTCCCCGAGATTGCCGCCCTGGCCCTGCAATGCCGATTCCGCAACTGCACCCATACCCACGAACCCGACTGCGCCGTGCAAAACGCCGCCGACAACGGCCAACTCCCCCTGGCGCGCTACAAATCCTACCTACGCATCCGCGCCAGCCTCGAATCCGACACCGGCATGACCCCCGGCCGCCTCACCGCCAAATACCAGGGCCACCGCCTCTAGCCCGGATTCAAAGCTTTCCAGCTTCCATAATTTGACATACCGGAACGAATCTTGCTATATTTTGCAACATCGTAAGCCCCTTTGAACATCACGGGATGCCCTCCAACCCATCCCGACATACCCATCTAAAAAAGCCCACACACCTTCCCACGCTGGCGTAGCTCAGTTGGTAGAGCAGCTGACTTGTAATCAGCAGGCCGGGGGTTCGAATCCCTTCGCCAGCTCCATT
>SKJD01000108.1 GCA_007116095.1 Candidatus Hydrogenedentota bacterium | reverse complement strand
GTTGCCAAAAATTTTGATTTGTTGTTTTTTTGATCATCCGCGACCCCGCTGGGGTCGGTTTTCTGTGCAAGACCGGTTCCCGGGGTATCGCCTACGGGCGTTGCACGCCCTCCGGTTCAACCCCGGGCTATTCATCCGTAACCCCTGCCGGGGTTGGTCGTTGTGTCGTATTGAATTGATAGTCAACCTCAACGGCTATGGTAAATTCCGAGCCTAAATAAAGCATCATGTTGCCACTGAATGAATGGTGTCTGTTCAAAATTCCTGAAAAAACGACTTAATCAACAGACCTCTTCGCAGGGATGACGTGGGTGGGGTTTCCCACCCACACGGGCGAACACGAGGTTCGCCCCTATGCTTCGTTATCATTTGACAAGATCGGTAATATCAGAACTACACCTGTTAAATCAGCGTCATGCCTGCTCTACGCGCCGCATCCGGTTGCGGTAGTAGTCCAGAATAACCGCGGCGACGATCACGGCCCCGGTCACCAGGCGGCGGGTGGATTCCTGCGCGCCGAGTTGCGACAGGCCGGTGTTCAGCACTGCGATAATAAGCACGCCGAAAAAGGTGCTGATCACCGAGCCGCGCCCGCCCATGAGGCTGGTGCCGCCGATAACGACCGCGGCAATCGCCTGTAACTCCAGGCCGGAGCCGGCGTTCGGGTTGGCGCTCGAGAGACGGGCGGTGTGAAAGATGGCGGCGACGGCGGTCAGGGTGGAGCAGAGCGCAAAGACGCTGAACTTCAAGGGGCGTGGGTCAACGCCTGAGAGCCGCAGGGCTTCCTCGTTCGTACCGATGGCGATGAGATAGCGACCATACACGGTGCGCGTCAGGATGAATTGCCCCAGAACCACGATGCTGAAGGCGGTGATAAACGGGAGGGAGAGCCCGAATAGGGATGCTTGCGCGATGGCCTCCACCGGGGCGCCGAGGTACATCGTACGGGAGCCGGTGGCCATAAACGCGCCGCCCCGGGCGATTTCCAGCATGCCAAGGGTCACGATGAAGCTGGGCAACTTCCAGTTCACCACCACCGCGCCATTGAAAACCCCACAGAGCAGGCCCGTGCCCAGGCAGGCGAAAATCGCCACCGGGAGGGGCATTTCCAGACGCACGAGCACCGCCCCCAGCACCGCGCCCGAAAGCGCCATCACCGAGCCCACGCTCAGGTCGATGCCCGCGATGATCAATACAAAGGTCATGCCGACGGCAATGATGGTGATGTCGGGAATTTGGTTCGCGATGGTCAGGAAAGTTGTGCGGGTGAAGAAATTGTTCGCCATCAACCCGAAGACGATCACCAGCAAGACCAGCACCAGCGTCAGGCCGATGTATTCTCCGATAAAGGATCGGAAAAAGGCGAAACGCTCTCCATTGTCCGGGCTTGTGCTGTTTTCCGAAGACGATTGCATGCCTGATGCTTCCTATTTGTACGCACTGAAGGCGGCGGCCATAATGCGCTCCTGGTCCCAGTCGCCGCGCTCAAAGGTGTTGACCAGTTTCCCGGCGCTCATGACGGCGATGTGGTCGCAGACGGCCATGAGTTCTTTGAGGTCCGAGGAAATAAAGATGATTGCCTTGCCTTGTTCTGTCAACTGGTTCAGTAGCTTGTAAATTTCGAATTTTGCCCCGACGTCAATGCCCCGGGTGGGTTCGTCAAAGATGAGGATGTCGCAGTTGCGCAGGAGCCACTTGGCCAACACCACCTTTTGCTGGTTGCCGCCGCTTAACTTGGAAACCAGTTGGCGGGTGGCGTAGTACTTCAGGTTGAGTCTGCCCGCCAGTTCCCGGGTGACGCGGTCCTCTTCACCCTGGTGGATGAAACCCGCTGTGCTCAAGGCCCGTAGCTGTGTGATCGTGGTGTTGACCCGAATACTCAGGGACAGGAAAAGTCCCTGTTCCTTGCGGTTTTCGGTCAGGAACGCAATCCTGTGGCGCACCGCGTCCGTACAGCGCCGGATTCGCGTGGGGGTATCGGAGCCATGCAGGTAGATCGCCCCGGCCTCCGCTTTGTCGGCCCCGAATATGGCGCGCATGGTTTCGGTGCGCCCGGAGCCCATCAGCCCAGCGAAACCGAGAATCTGCCCCTTTTTCAGTTCAAAGTCGACGCCCTGCACCTTTTCGCCACAGCGGAGGCCTTCCACCCGCATCGCTGTTTCCGTGAGGCGGGGCGTGGGACGGTGCAATTCTATCGCATCCAGTTGGCGCCCGACCATCAGGTTGATGATCATATCAATATCGGTCTCGGCGGTGTCCAGGGTGCGCACATGGCAACCGTCGCGGAGCACGGTGACGCGGTCGGCAATTTCCATGATCTCTTCCATGCGGTGCGAGATGTAGACAATGCTGACGCCCGCCGCCTTCAGCTTGGCGATTTGCTGGAAGAGCAGGCGGGTTTCCGAGTCCGTGAGTGAAGCCGTGGGTTCATCCAGAATCAACACCCGGCATTGCTGCGAGAGTCCAGCCGCAATCTCCACCATCTGTTGCTGGCCGACGCCAAGCTTGTGCACCGGCGTGGCGGGATTAATACGCTCCAGACCGACCTGGCGCATCAGTTCCCGGGCCTGGGCATGCAGGACGCTGTAGCGGATGAAGCCGAAGCGCGCCGGAAGCTGGGTGATGAAGATGTTTTCGGCGACGGAGAGGTTGGCGATCAGGTTCATTTCCTGCATCACCATGCGCACCCCGCCGGCTTCCGCCTCCCGCTTGCTTCCGGGCTGGAATACCTCGCCGCGCAGGTGCATTGTCCCTGCGTCGGCGTGTTCAATGCCACAGAGAATCCGGGAGAGCGTGCTTTTCCCCGCGCCGTTTTCGCCCACCAAGGCATGTACTTCCCCGGCGTACAGCGCCAGACTGACCGCTGAAAGGGCCTGTACACCGGGAAATCGCTTGCTGATTTGCTGGATACCCAGGACCGCGTTTTGGCCGTCCGCTGTTATGGGGTTTGTCGCTGGGTCCGGCATTACAGGTCGGCGGCGGTGATCAAGTCGACGGCTGTTTCCTTGTCTTCAAGGATGATTTCCCCGTCTTCCAGCATGCTGAGGGCATACTCGATGCCGAAAACGGCAAGCAGGTCGGCGTATTGGTCCACCGTGCAAAGTATGTCGCCGGAACGGATAAGGTCCTGTACGGCCTGGATGTTGTCAAAGCCGACCACCAACACGTCGTCGCCTTTGCCGGCGGCGCGCAAGGCGGACACCGCTCCGAGGGCCATGCTGTCGTTGGCGCAGAGCAGGGCCTTGACGTCGGGGTGTTCGGTGATGATGGCCGAGGCCACCTGGTTGGCCCGGTCCGTTTCCCAATAGCCGGTCTGCGAGGCCACCAGCTCCAGCCCGGCGGCTTCAATGGCGTCTTCAAAGCCCAGTTTGCGCTGTATGCCGTTGAAAGCGTTGGGGGCGCCTTCGATAATCGCGACCTGGTCGCCCGGCTCCAGGTATTCCGCGAGGTACTCCCCGGCCAGACGCGCGCCCTTGCGGTTGTCCGGGCCTACGAAGGGGATTTGCGCGTCCCGTTGGGCCAAAACATCTGCATCCAGCTTGTTGTCGATGTTGATGACCACAATCCCCGCTTCCTGGGCCCGCTGGCTGACGGGAACCAGGGTCTGCGAGTCGGCAGGCGCGATCACGATGGCGTCCACGCCCTGAGCGATCATCAGCTCCACGTCGCTGATTTGGCGCGCATCGTCCTGTTCATCGCGAATCCCGATGGCGATGAGGTCATATTGATCCGCATGTTCTGCCTGGTGGGCCTTGGCGCCGTCTTCCATGGTCTTGAAAAATTCATTGGCCAGCGACTTCATCACCAGCGCGATGCGGGGTCTATCGTCGTCGCGGTCGGCGCCATTGCAGCCTGCTCCCACCAGGGCCAAAGCGCCCACCATCAGTCCCGTCCATGCCAGTGTCCATGATTGCTTCATAAGATTGTGTCCCCTTGGTTGCCACATTCTGAAAATCTATGTTAAAGAGCGTTTCATGAGGGCTATGATAATAAAAAGCACCCGATGGATGGTAGTTTTCGAACTTTGTGTGTCTGAATCGCGCCGCAATTGCCTGTAAAGCGCATAAAAAAACCCCTCGAAGGCCAGATTCCGACCTGAAAGGGGCGCTGCGTGTACGGATTATTCGGGGTATTGGGTGATGCGATAATGAACGCATGCCCCGCCCAGGCTGACCGGGCAAAGATTAGCGCTTTTGGGTAAAAGCGCCGCTGATGATAAAGGACATCACCGTCAACCATATCTGCAAGAAGATATCAACAAACGGATCGCTCTGCTTGACTTCCGCTTTTCCCAAGCTCACGGTGCGAAGGTGCTTCATTTTTTATTCTCCCAAGTTGGTTTCAGTGCTATGGGTTCAACATTTACTATCCATACTGTAACCGCATTGGGCGCATAATGCAATATTTTCGGCAATTATTTTATGTGGGGCAAGGGGAGGCTAAGCTGACAATTGAGCGCATGGCTTCCATGATCGACAGGTCCCAAAATACCTTGCTTTGTCACCTTTGCCACCTTGCTGGTACTATTAAGGCAAAGAATTCATTTGGCTTTATCTATTGAACGGCCATTCAAATGGCTGAAACAAGCAGGGGGTATCAATGGTTCGCAATATCTACATGCGCATTGTGGAATATAAAACCGATTGTGGGCGGCATATTGTGGGCCTGTGTCGTCGCGAGGAAAGTTTGGGAACGTTTTGTCGGGGAATGGGGCATGACACGGTCAAGTTTATCAAGTTCTTCGGCAAACCGCACAGCAGTAAAAATCACAAAGAAGCGGTTCGTTTTGTAAAAAAAGGCACAGCAGAGTACAACAAGGGCCGCTTTGATCAGGCAATATACTACTTTCAGCGTGCTGTCCATGAAGACAAGGAATACGCCCGGGCCTATTACTACCTGGGCAACGCCTTGGCCAAGAAGGAGCGCAAGAGCGAAGCCATTTCCGCCTGGGCGGCCGCCGCTGAAGTAAACCCCCGCTCCGATATTGCCCGGCTGGCCGAAGGGCGGCTGGACCGCATGAAGGTGGACCGGGATACGATTGTCGGCATGCACCGCTAGGTCTTGGCGCCACGGACAGGTATTACCGCTTAGGTTGATTTGATAGGT
>SKJD01000325.1 GCA_007116095.1 Candidatus Hydrogenedentota bacterium | reverse complement strand
TTCCTGCTCCTGGAAGACGGCGATCCCATTGAAGTGGGCGGTCGGGTCATCGCGCACCGCCAGCGTCCCATCGGCCATGCGGTCGTCGACATGCTGGAAAGCAACTACGCCATTTGTCGGGTCGAGAACCTTCGCGACGACGCCGTCCCGGCCCCGGAAATGAAGTTAAAGAGCGTGGGCGCCCAGACCGGGCTGTAGCATGCGCCGTGGAATCAATTCAAAAGGATAAAAAACCAAAACAGCAGGCGTTTTTTGTATAGGACTGTGGTTTTTTGTGGTGATTTGTGTCGTTGTGTCTGGCTTTATGTCTTGTGCGTGTTTGGCCGTCACAGGCCATACAAAAAGCAAAACCGGGGTCCTATAATTAGAACTAGAACTAGAACCAGAACTAAAGTTAGATCTATACGCCGAATACAGGGGGGTGTGGGGGGATGTCGGGGAATGCAAACACCCCTTTTTCGGCGTTTCGGCCTTCGGCCTTTTCGGACCTCGGGCTCCCCGATACTGAGGCCTGGATTCGAGGTCGGCGTATCAAGATTTCGGGTTTCGGCCTTCGGCGTTTTCGGCGGATTGAGCAATCCATTTTTCCGAACTTCGGCCTGTAACGTATCCTGGAAGTCGATCCTCTGTGAGTGGGAGCCGCGCAGGATTCAGAAGCTGCGCACCCGCCACGCCGTCACGCAAGAAGGGCTGCGCCTCGTTCCAGAGGTGGATGCCGTCGGCCCGGAGGACGGGCTGCGGAGAGTACTGCGCAAGAAAGATGCGCCGCATCTGGTCGGTGGTGTTGGTCCCGCTGCGGTGGAAGGTCAGGCTGGAAAAGAGGGCGATGCTGCCCGCCGGCACGATAACCGGAATTCCAGGGTCGTCGCCGGTATAGCCGATTAAGTCGTTGCTCCCGGCCTCCTGGGCGTGCGCCACCAGGCCCTGCTGCGGGGTGCGGGACTTCGGCAGGATGTAGACCGTGCCGTTCTCCTCGGTGACGTCGTCCAGCGCGCACCAGCAGGACAGATATGGCGGGTGATCATGGCCGATGTAGCCGGAGTCCTGGTGCCAGCCGAAGTGCATTCCCACCTCGGCGCATTTCACCACATACTGGTCGTTGAAGAGGTAGACCATGTCGCCGACGAGGGCTCGGGTAATCGAGGCCATGAGATCACTGAAGACAAAGCGGCTGATGGGCAGGCTGCGGTAGGTGGTGTTGGGCAGGAAATAGCGTTTGTTCTTGTGGATGATGCCGATCGCCTCGACCCCCTGCGCGTCCATGTGGGCGTCCATCAGATCGATGAAGCGTTGGCATTCGTCCCGCAGTCCCGCCAGGTGCTCCTCCGGAATGACATTTTCCAGTATCGTGTAGCCCTCTTCCCGAAACTGAGTAATATGCGCTTCGGTCAATGGCTCCGGCATCGTTTCGGGTGCGCTTATGGTTGATTCCGGCATGGTGATGACTCCTCCTGTCAATGCGGTTCTGTTGGGCAGGCCTTTGGGCATTGGAACAAACCTTACATAGCTACGCGAGAATGTCAACTTTGATGTTCATAAGTAGCCTACTTGATGTCCGGGCCGCAGGTCAATATACTGAGTCCCCCGCCGGGATCGCAGATCGCCATTCCGGCGCTCTATGGCGGGGAAACGCTACGACGTAGCCGCCTTGAATTATCCATCCGACAGGGAGAAGTAGATGCGCGCATTGGTGACTGGTGGGGCCGGGTTTATCGGTTCCCACCTTTGTGACGCCTTGACGGCCCGCGGCCACGAGGTATTTGTGCTGGACAACCTGAGCACGGGACGTTTCCAGAACATCGAGCACCTGGACAACGTGACGAGTATTATCGACAGCACGCTGAACAAGGAAATCGTGCGGGACCTGGTGCGCGATGTGGACGTGGTCTATCACCTGGCCGCCACCGTGGGCGTGCAGCTCGTGGTGGACGCGCCGATCCAGACAATCCAGAACAACATCCAGGGCACGGAGATTCTGCTCGAAGAGACCTGTCGCTACCGGCGCAAGCTGTTGCTGACCTCCACCAGCGAAGTCTACGGCAAGAGCATGCAGGCGGTATTCCGGGAGGACGACGACTGCATCATTGGCCCACCGCACCGCCACCGCTGGTGCTACGCCGCCTCCAAGGCCATCGACGAGTTCCTCGCGCTCTCTTACTGGCATGAGAAGCGGCATCCCGTTGTGGTGGCGCGGCTCTTCAACACCGTCGGCCCGCGACAAACCGGCCGCTACGGCATGGTCATCCCCAACCTCACGCGCCAGGCGCTTCAGGGGGAGCCCCTCACGGTCTTCGGCGACGGCCAGCAATCCCGGTGCTTTTCTTACGTGGGTGATGTGGTCCCCGCGCTGATTACGCTCATGGAGGACGACGCAGTCAACGGCGAAGTCTACAACATCGGCAGCGATCACCCCGTGACCATCGAGGCCCTGGCGAAGCTGATCATCGAGCGCACCGGCAGCAGCTCCGATATCCGCTTCATCCCCTACGAAGAGGCTTATGGCTATGGCTACGAGGACATGCGTCACCGGGCGCCGTCCCTGGAGAAAATCCATGCCGCCATCGGTTATGCACCACAAACGTCGCTGGAGGAAATCCTGGACAGCGTGATCGCCGAACTCCGGAAGAACGAGTTTTAGGCCCGGAGCGAAGGCAGGTACACGCATGGACTTCACTGCAATACTCGACAATACCCCCCTGATCGGCGTGGGCTTCGCCCTGCTGATGGTGGTCATCTTCTTGGTCCTGGTTATGCTGCTGCGGAACCGGGTCGACCCGTACCCCTATCAGCTTCAGGAGGCGCTCTTCACTCCGGCGGAACGGAATTTCCTCCAGGCGCTGGACCGGGCCGTGGGCAATCACTTGCGTGTCTTCGGGAAGGTGCGCGTGGCGGATGTGGTGAAGGTGAAGTCGATGAAGGACCGTGGTCAGTGGCAGCGCGCCTTCAATAAGATCAGTGGCAAGCATTTTGATTACGTCCTCTGCGATCCCCGGGATTTATCCGTGGTCTGCGCCGTTGAACTGGACGACGCCTCGCACAGCCAACGCAAGCGCATCGAACGGGATATTTTCCTGGAGGGCGTCTGCGCCGCCGCCGGTCTGCCGTTGCTCCGCGTACCCACCAGCCGCCATTATGACCCCCGGGAAATTCAGCAGCAGCTCCGGGAAGTCCTGCAACAGGCCGCCTGAGGCAGGATGCTGGAAATGCGACGCCTACCGTTGAGTCCAGGGCGGCGTGGGGAAGTCTCAGTCGTCTGTGGCGGGCGTATCGCCCCAGGAGCTCAGGGAGTCGAGGGGACGGCGAGGAAAGAGGAGGTCCTGCCAACTGTGTGCGCGGAAGCTGCCGTCGCCCGTGCCAAAGAGCAGGTCGAGGTGGCCGTCGCGGTTTATGTCGTGAAGCACTGGGACGCCCATGGGGGGCAGGATGGCGTGCCGATCGCGCCAGGCGATGCTGCCGCCGGGAGTGAGCGCGACAAAGTCCCCACCGTCGGTGGCGATAACGCCCAGCAGTGTGTTGCCGGGAAGATCGCCAAGGATGCGTTGCCCGCCGCGCAGCGGCGCGAACCACTGCACCTCCAGGTCCGCATCCAGCAAGTGCACCCCTTCCGGCTCCAGCACCAGCAGCCAGGGCATGTCCTGTCCTGGTACGACCACATGGGCGAGGTCCCGCACCGGGCGTCCAAAAGGCGCGACGTTCTGGGCGAGGAGCTCCCCGTCGGCAAGGTCAAAGCCGAGTATTTCTCCCAGGGAGGAGCCCATCCAGAGGACAGAGCCATCGCCGCGGTGCTGGATCAATGCGGGGGAAGTCGGGAAACCTTCAAAGCGATGCAGCCAGTGGCGTAGCCCTGTCGGGTCCCAGATTTCCAGACCGCCGGTTACCTGAGCGGGCTCCTGGAAACTGCGCCAGAGGTAGATGGCGCCTTCCGGCGTCCGCACCGCCCCGGCGTCGACAAAACGCGGCTGTCCCAAGACGGCGTCGTGCAGATCGCCGGTGTCGTCCAGGAAGTAGATGGCGCTGTCCTCGCCGAAAAGGACGGGTCCCCAGCGGTGCGGCGCGCCATGGTCCTCCGGGAAGTCCGCAACCAGGGGCATACTGATATCCAGCCCGACTGTCTGGTCGCTGCTCTCCGCTGCTTCCTCGGGTACGGCTTCGATTCCTTCCCAGATTCGCAGCGCCGCGAGGGCCGGCGCTTCGGCGGCGGACTGTGGCAGGGCCACCTGTTTCGTTGGCGCTTCCTCCAGGCGCAGGGGGGTATCCCGGAGCAGGCCGCCATCCATGTCCAGGCTGAAGACCTGGCCGCGGCGATCGGTGACAGAGAGAAAGACCTGTCCCCAGGCGCCCTCCCAGGCCAGTGGCGCCGTACTCATGCCGGACCGCATGCGGCGCTGCCAATGCAGGGCGCCGTCCGGCCCGAGGGCGTGCAAATCCCCGCGCTCACTGCCCAGGATGATGCGGTAGTTCCGTTGTCCATCCCGGTCGATGAGGATGGGGGCGCCGCGCATCGGGCCATCCAGCACATAGCGCCAGAGGCGGCTGCTCTGTACGGGAAACGAGAAATGGCGCTGCACCGAGCCGCCGCCGGCATAGTTCAGGGTCAGTCGGGTATCCACCGCATCGCCTGCCCGGAAGACGCCCTGCAAGGTGCGGCGTGTCTTGAAGGCCGCTTGCGGCGCCAGGTTGAGGTCGAAAAGCGCATTGCCGAGGCTGTAGCCGGAGCCCGTGGCGGCGTCCAGCTTGCCCTGTAGCGGGTAGGGGCCGAGATTCCGGTAGGCGAGTTCCAGATTGGCGCGCCGACGTCCGGCGACCAGGGGCGCGTCCGGACTGAGCGTCAGTGAGAGGGGGGCGACCCAGTCCCGAAATGGCAGGTGACGCACGAGAACCGGCCGCTCTTCCAGGGGGACAACCACATGATCGCCGTCCGGGAAGAGGAGCATCTCCTGTCCCGAGACCAGATGCCGGGCGATCACCGAACCGTCGCGGCGCGGAAGCGCCCAGCGGTCAAAGAGGCTCTCCCAAACCACCACGGCGGCGCCGCTTTCCTCATAGAGGACATAGGCGTCCAGGTCCTCGCGGTGTGCGGCCGGTCCGATACGCAGGAGCTTGTCCAGCGGCGTC